>NZ_BAAAIZ010000034.1:0-59892 GCF_039526425.1 Streptomyces thermospinosisporus | reverse complement strand
GCGGCGGCCGCTCCGCCGCCGAACTCGTCGTCGGGCGCAACCCGGTCGTCGAGGCGCTGCGCGAGGGCGTGCCCGCCACCACGCTCTACGTCCAGCAGTTCATCGACAACGACGAGCGGGTCCGTGAGGCGCTGCAGCTCGCGGGCGAGCGCGGCAACGTCAACCTGATGGAGGCGCCGCGGCCCGAGCTGGACCGGATGACCAACGGGCTCAACCACCAGGGCCTGGTCCTGCAGGTGCCGCCGTACGAGTACGCGCACCCCGAGGACCTGGTGGCGAACGCCCACGACGAGGGCGAGGACCCGCTGATCGTCGCCCTCGACGGGGTCACCGACCCGCGCAACCTGGGTGCCGTGGTGCGCTCGGTGTCCGCCTTCGGCGGCCACGGGGTCGTGGTGCCCGAGCGGCGTGCCGCCGGGATGACCGCCGGTGCCTGGAAGACCTCCGCCGGTACGGCGGCCCGGACGCCGGTGGCCCGCGCCACCAATCTGACGCGCGCTCTGGAGGCGTACAAGAAGGCCGGGATCATGGTCGTCGGTCTGGCCGCCGACGGGGAGTCCGAGATCGGTGAGCTCGACGCGCTGGAAGGGCCCGTGGTGATCGTCGTGGGCAGCGAGGGCAAGGGGCTGTCCCGGCTGGTCGGGGAGACCTGCGACTTCCGGGTGCGCATCCCGATGCCGGGCGGCGCCGAGTCGCTCAACGCCGGTGTGGCCGCGGGCATCGTGCTGTACGAGGCGGCCCGCCGCCGCGGCTGAACGGGGCCGTCCACGGCCGGTCCACACGTCGAACGGGGCCGTCCGCACCTCGTGCGGGTGTTCGTCGATATCACCCACATGGTGGATTCCGGGAGATCCGGGCAGGCTTGACGCGGCCCGGACACTTCCGGCGGTTCGAGGCAGTGTCCTAACGCCGCATCACTCGGTTAGATGAGTGTGGACACCAGAACACCCCGCACACCCACGGGGGACCGCTCGTCGGGACTCGACGACGCTCCCGCGCTGAGCATGGTGAAGGTGCCGAGCGATCCGGCGCAGATCATCGTCAATCACGCCAGCTTCCGCGTGCAGCTGGGCGCTTCCTCGAGGCGGGCGGCCTCGCCCCGGATCGCACGGTATGCGAGCGCCGTTCAGGGCACCGCCCGCGTCCCGGTCGTCACCACGATGGGCGCCCCGGGCCGGACCGCCCCGCGCCGCCGGCCCGTCGTCTGGAGCGGCCGTTCGGCCCCCGACGACACCGACGCCCACCGACTCCTCCAGGCCGTGCGGCAGGGCGGCGTCCGGCACTCCGACGAGCCGCAGCACGCCGACTCCGGGGCCACCCAGGTCATCCCCCGCGTCGGCACCGGTCACCAGGGCTACGGCTACGACGAGAACCCGGCCGAACGCACCCTCGAGACCCCGGTCATCGGCGCCCAGCGCACCCAGGACAGCCCGCTGCTGCCGCCCATGCGCACCGTCGGCAGCGCCTACGACGAACCCGCCTACGCCGGCCCCGGCTTCGAGAACACCGGCGCCCACGACACCTACGACACCGGCGCCCACGACTACGACGACCAGCAGGAGACCGGCGAGGAGGACACCGGCCGGCGCTCCCGCCGCCACGGCGACGACCCGGCGCGGCACGCCTACTACCCCGGCCGCCGGATGAACCTCGGCGTCGTCCTGCTCCCGCTGCGGGTCGTTCTCGGCTTCGTCGCCGTCTACGCCGGCATGGGCAAGCTCTGCGACCCGCACTACTTCGACGGCGAGCGCGGCTCCCTGGTGACCTGGCTGAACAGCCTCCACCCCTGGGAGATCGCCGCACCCCTGCACCAGTTCGCCCTCCACCACCCCATCGGCACCGGCCTCGGTGTCGCCTTCCTGCAGATCGCCGTCGGCGTGCTGACCGTCCTCGGCTGCTGGCAGCGCGTCGCCGCCGCCCTCGGCGTGCTGCTGTCCGCCGGGCTGCTGGTCGCCGTCAGCTGGAAGAGCAGCCCCGTCTACGACACCACCGACATCCTCTTCCTCGCCGCCTGGTCCCCGCTGGTCGTCGCAGGCGCCCCCGTCTACTCGGTCGACGGCCGCCTCGCCGGCAGTGCCTGGCGGCGCCTCGGTCCCCGCGCGGACATCTGGGACCTGCGCCGCTATGTGCTGCGCCGCGGCGCCCTGATCACCGCCCTGGTGTGCGGGGTGAGCCTGCTGACCGGGGCGATCCTCGGCGGCGCCGTCCGCGACGCCGACCGGGTGGTCGTCCCCGGACCCGGCGAGTCCCCGCGCAACGAACTGCCCGGCTCCCCGCTGCCGAAGGAGCCCGGCGAGCGCAAGAAGCGCACCCCGTCCGCCTCCACCTCGCCCTCCCGGGGCGGCGCCACCTCCGGCGCGACCAGCCCGTCCGCGGGGGCCGGCACCCCCCAGGCTCCCCGGAACACCGGCGGTGCCGTCACCGGCGCCCCCAGCCAGACCCAGGGCAGCGCCGGGCAGGCCCCGCCGCAGCAGTCCTCCCCGGCGGGCCAGGCGCCGAGCACCGGCTCGGGCGGCCCCACCTCCAGCGGCGGCACGGGCTCCGGCGGCACGGGCACCCCGAGCGGCGGCAGCGAGGGCTCCGACGAGGACCGCCCGGGCCTCGTGGGCGGCCTGCTCGGGTAGAGGCCAGTAACGCGATACGACAGTGGGGTCCCGCACGGAAGCGTTCCGTGCGGGACCCCACTCGTCTGTGTGCCGGGACGGGCAGCCCCTGTGCCGGGACGGCGCGTCAGCTCCGTGTGCCGGGGCGGCTCAGCGGCCCTGGGCGGCCAGTTCCTTCGCCGCCTCCGTCAGGTCCTTCGCCGTGTCGATGGCCCGCCAGTAGGAGCCCTGCGGGATGGGGAAGCCGGCCAGCCGGCGCTCACGGGCCAGACGCGGGAAGGTGGTCCGCTCGTGGTCGCCGCGCTCCGGGAGCAGATCGGCGAAACCGGGGGAGAAGACGTAGACACCCGCGTTGATCTCGAACGTCGACGGCGGGGCCTCGATGAAGTCGGTGATGTGACCGAAGCCGTCGGTCTGCACCGCGCCCCACGGCAGCCGGGGGCGGGCCAGGGCGAGGGTGGCGAGGGCGTCCCGCTCGGTGTGGAAGTCCGCCATGTCGCGCAGCGAGAAGCGGGTCCAGATGTCGCCGTTGGTGGCGTACCAGGGGCGGTCCGGGTCGGGCAGATGCGCGGCGGCGTACTTCAGACCGCCGCCGCGGCCGAGGGGCTCGGTCTCGACCACGGTGGTGACGGAGACGGGCAGTTCGGTGGTCTCCAGCCACTTCTGCAGGACCTCGGCGAGGTGCCCGCAGGAGACCACGACGTCCGTGACGCCCTCCTCGGCCAGCCAGGACAGCTGATGGCCGATGATCGGCGTCCCCGTGCCGGGGATCTCGACCATCGGCTTGGGCCGGTCGTCGGTGTACGGGCGCAGGCGGGAGCCCTGGCCGCCGGCGAGGACGACGGCCTGAGTGGGGCGGGACGCGGCACTCGGATCGGTCATGCCCGCACCATACGCGGCGACCCCGGCCCGCTCGGGGCCGGGCCGGGCGTCCTTCGCCTCCGGGAGCGCCGGTCAGTGGTGCGCCGCGAGCACCCCCGAGGCGAAGGCCGTGTCGCACACCGGGCGGGCGTACGACTGGGCCTTCGTGGGCCCGTACACCCGCACCGCGGCCCTGCCGAGGGCGCGGGCGATCGAGGCGCAGTGCCGTGCCAGCGACGGGCGGTCGTCGACGGCCTGCTGCAGGTGTGTGAGCGCCACGCCCGGGTCCTTCTCCTGCAGTTCGACCAGCAGCTTGTCGCGGAGCACCTCCTGCGGGGCCCGCGCGGCGGCCCTCGGGGAGCTGCCGGACGCGGCGGTGTCCGCGGCGGTGAGCACCGGGCTCTGCGAGTCGCCGGACCAGTTGACTCGCGCGACCGCGAGAGTCCCGGAGAGCACCAGGACGACGGGCAGGACGAGGGCGAGGGTGCGGCCGACCCGGCGGGCGGGGCCCCGGCCGCGTCGCGTCTGAGGGGTAGTGGAGTGCTTCACGCGAGTGAGGGTAGCGTCAAGTGATGATTTGGAGACATTCTGTCACCGGTACGGGGGATGTAGAAGGGCGGATCTGTGGGTAGCGGGTTGACGCACGCCGCTCGAAATGTCCGGTGTGCCGGGGTATTTATCGACAACGCCGCAGCCCTCGACGGCGACGCCGAAGGGCCCCGCGGCGGTGCCGCGGGGCCCTTCGGTTCCGTTCTTGCGCCGGGGCGTCAGTCGGACAGACGCTCGCCGGTGGAGGTCGAGAACACGTGGGTCTCGCCGGAGCGCGGCACGACGTGCAGCTGGCTGCCCTTCTCCGGGACGTCACGGCCGCTGACGCGGACCACCAGGTCCTTGGAGTCGGCGCCCAGCTTCGCGGTGCCGTAGACGTAGGCGTCGGCGCCGAGTTCCTCGACGACGTTCACGGTGATGGCGAGGCCCTGGTCCGACTCGGCGCTCGCCACGTCGAAGTGCTCGGGGCGCACACCCACGGTGACGGTCTTGTCGGTGGTGGCGGACAGGGCGTCACGGTCCACCGGGACCACCGAGTTGCCGAACTTCACACCGCCGTCGGTGATCGGCACCTCGACCAGGTTCATCGCCGGGGAGCCGATGAAGCCGGCCACGAACAGGTTCGCCGGCCTGTCGTACATGTTGCGCGGGGTGTCGACCTGCTGGAGCACACCGTCCTTGAGGACCGCCACGCGGTCGCCCATCGTCATGGCCTCGACCTGGTCGTGGGTGACGTAGACGGTGGTGATGCCGAGCCGGCGCTGCAGGCTGGCGATCTGGGTGCGCGTCGACACACGCAGCTTGGCGTCCAGGTTGGACAGCGGCTCGTCCATGAGGAACACCTGCGGCTCACGCACGATCGCGCGGCCCATCGCCACACGCTGACGCTGACCACCGGAGAGCGCCTTCGGCTTGCGGTCCAGGTACTCGGTGAGGTCGAGGATCTTCGCGGCCTCCTCGACCTTCTTGCGGATCTCCGCCTTGTTCACGCCGGCGATCTTCAGGGCGAAGCCCATGTTGTCGGCGACGGTCATGTGCGGGTAGAGCGCGTAGTTCTGGAACACCATGGCGATGTCCCGGTCCTTCGGCGGAAGGTGCGTGACGTCGCGGTCACCGATGCGGATGGCGCCGGCGTTCACGTCCTCGAGTCCCGCGAGCATCCGGAGCGAGGTGGACTTGCCGCAGCCGGACGGTCCGACCAGAACGAGGAACTCCCCGTCCGCGATCTCGATGTCGAGTGCGTCGACGGCGGGCTTGTCGGAACCCGGGTAGATCCGGGTCGCCTTGTCGAACGTAACAGTGGCCATGGTGATGGGCCCCCTTCTACCGGCAGGAACGTGCCGGACGATCCGAGTAGGAAGGTGGTGCCACGACGGGTGTTCCGCAGTGGTGGTCCGCGTATTCCGTTGTGGTTCCGTGTGTGGCGTAGTCCACGAGAGTGAACTGGCACAGGACGGTACCTGGCGTTGACCTGGTTGTCAGTACTCCCATGGCGGTGATTTCCCGGCCCGGAAGTGCGTGGCTCGGCGAAACCGGCTCTGTGTACAGTGGACCAGCCCGCGCGCGACGCGCGCGATGCCTCCTTAGCTCAGCTGGCTAGAGCAACGCACTTGTAATGCGTAGGTCGTCGGTTCGAGTCCGACAGGGGGCTCTGTGCACACCCCAGGTCAGCATGGTTTGACCTGGGGTTTTTGCGTGTATCTGCGGCGGCGCACCGGTCGGGCGGCGGGCACGGGGCCCGCGCCGGGTACCACGTTCGGCCGTCCACCGGGTGCGGGCGGCAATCCACCCATATGAGGTGAAGGGGGCTGCCGGCGTCCGGCACCGCGGGGGCGACACGTTGCCACGAAGGGATTCCTGATGCCTGGGCAGATATCGAGACGACGAAGCAGGCTGGCCTGGTGTGCGGCCCTGGTGCTGCCGTGTGCGCTGTTCACCCCGGCCGCGGCCGCACCGCAGGCCGTGCACGGAGGCGCCGCCGGGGCATCGGCCCTGGACTGGCGGCCGTGCGAGGACCCGGCGCAGCGGGGATTCGAGTGCGCGACGTTCGACGTCCCCCTCGACCACAGCCGTCCGGCGGGTGACACCATCCAGCTCGCCGTGATCCGGCACAAGGCCACGAACCCGTCCGCACGCACCGGCTCCCTGTTCTTCAACCCCGGTGGCCCGGGCGGCTCCGGCACGGTCTCGCTGCCCCAGTGGTACGAGAGGTTCTTCCCGGCCGAGCTGCGCGAGCGGTTCGACGTCGTCAGCTGGGACCCCCGCGGTGTCGGCCGGAGCACGGCGGTCCGCTGCTTCGCCGACGCGGAGGAGGCCACGGCGTGGTGGGACCGGCAGCCGGCGGGCTTCCCGGTGGGGGAGAAGGAACGAAAGGCGTGGTTCGCCGGGCGGGCGGAACTGGCCGAGGGCTGCCGGAAGCGGGCCTCGAAGCTGATGCCGTACGTGTCCACCGCCGACACCGCCCGTGATCTGGACCGGCTGCGTGAGGCCGTGGGGGACCGGCAGCTGAGCTACTGGGGGGTCTCGTACGGCACGTTCCTGGGTGCCGTGTACGCCAACCTCTTCCCCGGCAAGGTGGGCGGGCTGCTCCTGGACGGCAACGTCGACCCCCGCGGTTACGCGGACGGCGCGATGGACAGCGAGCCCTCGCAGACCACCTCCCTGCGCATGGGCTCGGACCTCGGGTCCGCCGACACCGTGGGGAAGTTCCTCGAGCTGTGCGGTCAGGCCCCGGTGTCGCAGTGCGCCTTCTCCGCGGGCAGCGCCGAGGCCACCCGCGCCAAGTTCGCCGCACTGATGCGGCGGCTCCCCGGCGAACCGGTGGGCAAGTGGACCTACGGCAGGACCGTGGAGGCACTGAGGTCCTACCTCTACTTCGTGCACCCGGGATGGACCGGCGCTGCCGAGATGCTGCAGCAGCTGTGGCAGGGAAGCGCGCCCCCGCTGCCCCCGCCGAGCCCGAACTACCCGGGATTCGAGCAGGAGGCGGCCGTCGTCTGCTCCGAGAGCCCCAACCCCCGCAGGCTCAGCCGCTACGCCGAGCTGGACGCGTTCAGTGCCGAGCGGGCCGGGGACCTCGGGCACCGCTGGGTGTGGGACTACGAGTGGTGCGCGCAGTGGCCGGCCACGGCCGCACACCGCTACACCGGCCCGTGGAACCGCCCCACCGCCCACCCGGTCCTGGTCGTCAACCCCACCTACGACCCGTCGACCTCCTACCAGGCCGCCCAAGCCATGACCGGGGCACTGGCCGACGCGCGCCTGCTGACCCTTGACGGCTACGGTCACACCGCCCTGCTCAACCCCAGCACCTGTGTGAACCGGTACGCGGTGCGCTACTTCACCACGGGCGCCCTGCCGCCCGCCGGGGCCTCCTGCCGGCAGGACACCCCGCCCTTCGCCCCCGCCCGGCCGACGGGCGGGATCGCGACGGGCGGCGGCGGACTCGCCAAGGCCCGCGGCACTCGCTGACCGCCCCCGGCCGGCGCGGCTCTGGTCATGATCCGCGCCGGCCCGGCCGGTGGGCATCCGGCTGCGGATTCCGCAGGAGACAGCGCGCGCCGGCAGGGGTTAACGTCCCGGCCATGAGCAGCATGACCAGCGGTGTTGTGAATGGCGGCGTCTCCTTCTGGTTCGCGGACGACGGGCTTCCGGTGACCCGGACGCCGCTCGTGGGGGACGCGGTGGCGGACGTGGCGATCGTGGGCGGCGGCTACACCGGGCTGTGGACGGCGTACTACCTGAAGAAGGCGATCCCCTTCCTGCGGGTCACCGTGCTGGAGCGGAAGTTCTGCGGGTACGGCGCCTCGGGGCGCAACGGCGGCTGGTTGTACAACGGGATCGCGGGCCGGGACCGGTATGCGCGGCTGCACGGGCACGAGGCGGCGGTGCGGCTGCAGCAGGCGATGAACGCGACCGTGGACGAGGTGATCCGGGTCGCCGGGGCGGAGGGCATCGACGCCGGCATCCATCGCGGCGGGGTGCTGGAAGTGGCGCGTACGCCCGCGCAGCTGGCGCGGCTGAAGGCGTTCCACGAGCGGGAGCTGGCGTTCGGGGAGCAGGACCGGGAGCTGTACGGGGCCGAGGAGACGGCCCGTCGGGTGCGGGTCGCGGACGCGGTGGGGTCCTCGTGGACGCCGCACGGGGCCCGGCTGCATCCGGTGCGGCTGGTGAAGGGCCTGGCGGCGACGGTGGAGAAGCTGGGCGTGACCATCCACGAGTCGACACCGGTGACGGAGATCCGCCCGAAGCATGCGGTGACGCCGTACGGGACGGTGCGGGCCTCGTACGTGCTGCGCTGCACGGAGGGCTTCACGGCGGGGCTGAAGGGCCAGCGGCGGACCTGGCTGCCGATGAACTCCTCGATGGTGGTGACCGAGCCGCTGAGCCAGGAGCAGTGGGAGGCGCTCGGCTGGGCGGGCCGGGAGACGCTGGGCGACATGGCGCACGCGTACATGTACGCGCAGCGCACCCCGGACGGGCGGATCGCGCTGGGCGGGCGCGGTGTGCCGTACCGCTTCGGTTCGCGCACGGACAACGACGGCTCGACCCAGCCGGAGACGGTCGAGGCGCTGCGCGAGGTGCTGGTCTCCTTCTTCCCGTCGCTGGCCGGGGTGCGCATCGAACACGCCTGGTCGGGGGTGCTGGGGGTGCCGCGCGACTGGTGCGCGTCGGTGACGCTGGACCGGTCCTCGGGGCTCGGCTGGGCGGGCGGTTACGTCGGCTCGGGTGTGGCCACGGCGAATCTGGCGGCGCGGACGCTGTGCGATCTGGTGGCGCTGGACTCCGGGCAGGGCGGGCGCACGGAGCTGACGGATCTGCCGTGGGTGGGGCACAAGGTGCGCCGCTGGGAGCCGGAGCCGCTGCGCTGGCTGGGGGTGCGCGGCATGTACGCGGCGTACCGGGCGGCGGACCGGCGGGAGCAGGCGACGTACGCGGCCGAGTCGTCGCGGCTGGCGCGGTGGGCGGACAAGGTGGCGGGGCGGTAGCCGGAGGGGACGTCCCGCTTCCGGCATGTCCGCCCCGTCCCCCGTCTTCCCGGTCACGGCTCCGGTGAGGCCTTCCCCGTCACGGTTCCGATACGACCTTCCCCGTCACGGCTCCAGTACGACCTTCCCCGTCGTCGCCCTGCTCTCCAGCGCCCGGTGGGCCTCGGCCGCGTCGGCGAGGGGGAAGCGGTGGACGGCGGGGGTGAGGCGGCCGGCGCCGGCCTGCTCGAGGGCGCGGAGTTCGAGGGTGCGCACGGGGTTGGGGCCGCCCGCCCGGCGCATCATCTCCGCGCCGAGGACGTTGGTGGAGACGCCCTCGACCAGGTAGGGGCTGTCGGCGCCGAGGCCCTGGGAGGTCCAGCCGAAGACGATGTGCCGCCCGCCGGGTGCGAGCAGGCCGACGGCGGTGCGGGCGACGTCGCCGCCGACGCCGTCGTAGACGATCGTCACCTTGCCCTGGTACGGCGCCAGCTGCTCGGCCCAGTCGGCGGCGCGGTAGTCGACGGCGAGGTCGGCGCCGCCCGCCGTGACGCGGGCGGTCTTGGCGGGGCCGCCGGCGAGGCCGATGACGGTGGCCCCGGCGTTCTTGGCGTACTGGACCAGGAGGGTGCCGATGCCGCCGGCCGCGGCGGGGACCAGGACCACGTCACCGGGGCCGGGTTCGGCGAACTGCACGATGCCCATGGCCGTGCGGCCGGTGCCGATCATGGCGACGGCCTCGGCGAAGTCCAGGCGCTCGGGGAACTCGTGGAGGCGTTCGGCGTCGGTGACGGCGAGCTCCGCGTAGCCGCCGGGGACGAAGCCGAGGTGGGCGACGACGCGCCGCCCCAGCCAGTGCTCGGGCGTGCCCTCACCGAGCGCGTCGACGGTGCCGGCCACCTCGCGGCCGGGGATGGTCGGCAGCTCGATCGGTGCGGGGGCGGGACCCTGGTGCCCCTCCCGCAGTGCGGTGTCCAGGAGGTGGACGCCCGCGGCCCGTACCGCGATACGGACCTGGCCGGGGCCCGGCCGGGGATCCTCGACCTCCTCGTAGGTCAGGTTCTCGGCCGGGCCGAAGGCGTGCAGGCGGATGGCGTGCATGAGCTCCCCCTAGGTGCGGTGCGCGGTGCTGCCGCACCCGGTGAGTGCGGTGCCGCCGCGCTGTGACGACCCCACTGTTCAACCTCAAGCACGCTTGAGGTCAAGCGCGTGCCGGCCGAGGGCCAGGGAGACCGCGGTCAGGGCGCTGTTGAAGGAGACCTCGGAGAGCAGGCCGGGGGCGGCGACCTGGTCGCCGACGAGGTAGACGCCGTCGCCGCGGTCGACGGCGGGCCGGTCGCGCCAGCAGGTGCCGGGCAGGTCGACGGCGCCGGTGCGGCCGTTGGCCACGGCCTGCTGCCGCCAGGTGACCCGCTCGCGCCAGCCGGGGAAGCCCAGGTCCAGCAGTTCCTCGGCGCGCCGGACGCCGTCGGCCTTGGTCTCGTCGGGGCCGATGGGGATCTGGCCCTGGATCAGCTGCTCGCCGGCCGGGGCGAGGGTGCGGTCCTGGGCGGTGAAGCGTTCGATCCAGCCCGGCGCGTCCAGGTCGGACACGGCGAACGCGTCGCCGCGCCGGGTGCGCACGGCGAGGTCGACCAGGGTGGTACGGCCGCTCGCCCAGGTCAGTGCGGGGTCGTCCAGGAGCCGGCGGGCGGAGGCCAGGGAGGTGGCGACGATGACCGGGGTGTCGGTGGGCAGGGTGTCGACGCGGGACAGGGTCTCTATCCGGACGCCCAGGTTCCAGGCGCGGGCGGCCATGCGGTCGATGATCCCGCCCCAGCCGCCGCGCGGGTACTGCGCCTCGGGCGGCAGCTTGGTGGCGCGGCGCAGCCGCTCCTGCACGAAGGCGGCGGACAGGGAGCCGGGGTCGTGGTGGAAGAGGGCGACCGCGGAGAAGTGGGCGGCGGCCCGTGCGGCCTCCTCGCCGGCGATGCGCGTGGCCCAGGTGAGGAAGTCGGTGTCGATCGGGGCCTCGGCGCCGCTGCGACGCAGCAGCTTCAGCATGGCGAAGGGCGGTGTGCGGCGCAGCACGCCCCGGTGGCGCAGGCGCAGCCGGGCCGCCTCCAGCGGCGGGAGCGGGGCGAGGGGGCCGAGCAGGTCGCGCTTCTTCAGCCAGGCCCAGTGCGGCCCGCCGTTGTAGAGGGCGTGCGGTCCCTCGTTGGTGCGGTAAGGGCCCTCGGCGGTGCGGGCCCGGCCGCCGAGGGTGTGGTGGGCCTCGTGGATGGTGACCTTGGCGCCCGACTCGGCGGCGGTGATGGCCGCGGTCAGTCCGGCGAAGCCGCCGCCGATGACGGTGATGCGGTGCATGGCTGGGGTCTCCCTTGCTCACAGTCGCCTGATGATGTGTCCACCAGCTACGACCGGACGGGGCCCCCGGAATGTGACATCGTCGCGTTGTCGCAGGTCAGAGGGGGGTGGTGAGAGCGTGGGGGGGACGAGGAGAAGAGGGACGGGCGGTCCGGGGCGCAAGGGTAACCGTGTCCCGAGATGCGGCTGCCCGCGCCGGCGCCGTTCGAGGGGGTGGGCTGGCGCCGGACGGGGACTACGACGGGCTGGAGCTCCGGGAGGCGGTCATCACCGGGCAGGACGGGGCCGGTGCGCGGTTCCTGGACTGCGCGTTGACCGGGCGGGAGCCTGCCCTGACCGTACAGACGCAGTGCTCGCCTGGGTAGATGCACATGAACCCCGACCGTGCACCACTGAAGGCACATGAACGGGGCCGATCCGGTTCGCTGGACTGAATCGCTCGCCGTCGCTCAGCGGACCGGAGTCTCACCACCTGATCACCGGCACATCGGGGCCGTTCGTGCAGTCGGGGCACGACAGCATCCCCGTCTTCCGGCATTCGGAGCAGCCACCGAAGCCGCAGCACGCTGGGCACCACACCGTTCGGTGTCCGGCACAGCGCCCGCACACCACCGATACGTCGTGAAGCCACTCCAGTACCGATGGCGGTCGGGGCGGGTCGTATGGGCGGCGCCCAGTGCGCGGCTTCGGACGCTCCGGGGCTGTGGTCATCAGTGCCCGTCCGGGTGTCGCGACAGGAGGACATTGCAGTCTGTGATGGTCGTCTGATCACTGCTCGCTCGCGCCCAGTCACGTACCTTGGCAAGCTCCGCGCAGCTCGCGCACCCTTCAACCGGCGTGGGCTCCGACTTCGGCTCAGATAAGGGAAGTTCGACCGGCTCAGTGCTGTATCTCGTCGGCTCAGTCATGGGGAGATCGTGCCGACCGGGCGACGCACCCGACAGGGATGCAACGTCCTACTTTCGCCGCCTTAGCCAGCGACTCCAAGGAACTCGACGATCTTCCGCAGCCCTGGCGGGTGCGACGGTCCGGCCCACAGATCGCGCGCTATGGCGACGGCAAGGGTGTGGTGCCGCATCCATCCGGGGGCGATCTGCCGCAGCTTCTCAAGGGCCTTCACGGCGCCCTCAGCGTTCCCTAGATCGGCGTGTGCGCGTGCCACGTCCAGCAGCAGCCACGTGCGCCACGAAAGCGGGGTGTCCGCGCTCAGGCGCATACCCTTCGCCAGTGCTAGAGCCTCTTCGGGGCGCGCATGCTGGACGGCGAGCCGCACTCGCTCAATGCGCACCGATGACCGGTTGAAGACGGAGACCATCTTTCCGTCAGCGGGTGGCGGCAGCGTGGCGAGCCGGCGGGTGGCGTCTTCCGCTGCGGTCATCATGTCCGACGCCTTCGAGTAGTCGCCGGAACGGGCGGCAGAGGTGGCAGCGGACATGATCAGTCCGCCCCAGACCCGCAGCCCTTCGGCCGACTTGCTGTGTTCCTTCTCCACCCCGTCCGCGGCGTACACGGCTAGGCGCTCAGCGTCGTCAAGCCGGTTCTGTCGCTGATAGTTCCAAGCCACGGAGTTGCTGACCATGGCAGGCAAGAGCGGGTCGGACGAGTCCGTGGCGGCCTGCATGGCACGTTCAAGGGCGCTCAAGGCAAGATCAGTCTTGCCTGAACGGATGGCAAGGTGACCGGCCAGTTGCAGTGCCTTCCCCAGCGCGGCATGTCCCGCTGCCTTCTCGTCTGCGTTCCCCACAGCGGCAGCGAAGCGAGCATCCGCGATGATGCCCGGCAGCACTTCCATGAGGCGACCGAACTCGGCGTTGTGGTACAGCGTCCAGCCCTCGGCGATCTCGCGTCGCAGCAGGGGCACAGTCAGCCGCTCAGCGCCGTTGGGCTCCTGCGGCGGGGCGAAGAGCGGCGGCATGATCGCTCGTCGGACGGCAACGAGTTGAGGCGGGTCCACGTCACCGGTCGACGGCACGCCGGGTGGGTCACCGAGAAGGGCGGTCAGCTCGACACCTAAGCCACGAGACAGGGCGTGCAGCGTCGGCAGTCGTGCGCTGTGCTTGCGCTTCTGCTCAAGCTTCCGGATCACGTCCACTGACACTCCGGAGTGCTCCGCCAACCCTTCCTGCGTCAAGTCGGAGAGTCGGCGCAAGCGCGCCAGCCGGTCGCCCAGGTGCTCAGCCATGCCGCCAGCGTACGGCCGGGGATGGTCCTGTGGCAGCGGTCCGCAAACGCCAGAAGCCCCATAGGCGACTCATGGCAATCCCCCCGCGCAGGATCAGCAAGGAGGGGTGGTCGGGGGACCCGCAGGCACGGGCGGGTCAGTCGACGCGGGGGTAGCGGGCCTGGAGGGTCCAGATCGCCGGGTTCTCGCCGAGGTCCTCGTGCAGGTCGATCAGGTCGGCGATGAGATCGTGCAGGAAGTCGCGGGCCTCGCGGCGCAGTTCGGCGTGGGAGAAGGTCAGCGGCGGCTCGGAGGCGGGCAGCCACTCCGCCTCGATGTCCACCCAGCCGAAGCGCCGCTCGAACAGCAGCCGGTCGGCCGACTCGGTGAAGTCCAGCTCCGCGCGCTGCGGGCGGGCGGCGCGGGAGCCGGCCGGGTCCCGGTCGACGCGCTCCACGATGTCGCACAGCGCCCAGGCGAAGTCCAGCACCGGCACCCATCCCCAGGCTGTGGAGATCTCCCGGTCCGACTCGGTGTCGGCGAGGTAGACGTCCCCGCAGAACAGGTCGTGGCGCAGGGCACGGACGTCCGCGCGGCGGTAGTCGGTCTGCGGGGGGTCGGGGAAGCGGTTGGAGAGGGCGTAGCCGATGTCGAGCACGCAGGTGATGGTGTCATGCCGCCGCCGCGCCGCCGGACGGGCGGGCCCCGCGGCAGCCGCTTCCGGACACCCCCTGAGGTACCGGTTCATCCGGCCTTGCGGCTCCTAGGATCACGGAGTGCGTGCTCACCGGTCCCTGATCGCCGTGCTGGCCCTGATCGCCGTGCTGGCCCTGCTCGCCGGGTGCGGAGGCGGCGTGGACGGCACCCCCGGCGCCTCCGGGCTGCGCGACCCGTACTTCCCCGAGGCCGGCAACGGCGGGTACGACGTCATGCACTACGACCTCCGCCTGGACTACGAGCCCCGCACCCGGCATCTCACCGGCACCGCGACCCTCACCGCCCGCGCCACCCGGAGGCTCTCCTCGCTCAACCTCGACCTGAAGGGCCTGGAGGTGGAGCGCGTCACCGTGGGCGGGGCCGAGGCCCGCTGGAACCGGGCGGGGCAGGAGCTGACCGTGCGCCCCGCCGAGGAGCTGCGGCAGAACCGCACCTTCCGGCTGACGGTCCGTTACTCCGGCACCCCGCGCACCCTCACCGACCCGGACGGCTCCGAGGAGGGCTGGCTGCGCACCGCGGACGGGGCGCTGGCGCTGGGGGAGCCCGTGGGCTCCATGGCGTGGTTCCCCGGCAACCACCACCCCTCGGACAAGGCCACCTACACCATCTCCGTGACCGTGCCGCAGGGGCTGCGGGCGGTGTCCAACGGGGAGCCGGCCGGGCAGCGCACCAGAGGCGGCCGTACGACCTGGAGGTGGCGGACCGCCGAGCCGATGGCGAGCTACCTCGCCACCGTCGCGATCGGCCGGTACGACATCGCCCGCGGCCGGACACCCGACGGGGTGCCGCTGCTCACGGTGGTCGATCCGAAGGTGGCCGAGGCGAGCCGGGAGGTCCTGGCCGAGCTGCCCCGCGTACTGGACTGGGCGCAGCGCCGGTTCGGGCGGTATCCGTTCTCCTCGGCGGGCGTGATCGTCGAGCGGGCGGAGGACTCGGGCTATGCCCTGGAGACCCAGACCCGCCCCGTCTTCCCCGGCGCCCCGGACACCGGGCTGCTGGTGCACGAGCTGGCGCACCAGTGGTACGGCAACTCCGTCACCCCGAAGTCCTGGCGGGACATGTGGCTGAACGAGGGATTCGCCACCTACGCGGAGTGGCTGTGGCGGGAGGAGCACGGCGGGGAGACCGCCCAGCAGACCTTCGACGCGCTCTACGAGGGCGAGTACTTCCCGGACGCGGAGTCCGGCGAGGCGCTGTGGTCCTTCCCGCCCGCCGAGCCGCCCGACGCGGCGCACATCTCGGACGTGCCGGTCTACTGGCGCGGCGCGATGGTGCTGCACAAGATCCGGCAGACGGTGGGCGACGCCGGCTTCTCCGCCCTGATCCGCGGCTGGGCCCGGACCCGCCGCCACGGCAACGCGGACACCGCGGACTTCATCGCCTTCGTGGAACGCCGCTTCCCGGAGCGGGACTTCGGCACGATCTGGTCCGACTGGCTGTACGGCGACGGCAAGCCGCCGCGTCCATGAGACCGCGCCCTCGGGACCGCGCCCGTGCGACCGGGCCCCTGGGACTGTGCCCGTGCGACCGGGCCCCTGGGACTGTGCCCGTGGGGCCGGGCCGTTGGGACCGCGCCCGCGAGCCGGGGCCCTTGGAACTTGGCCCCTGAGACCGCACACATCCGCCAAAGCCCCCGGCCGCAGGGGGCGGATTCCAGGGTGCTTCGGTCTGTGGTGGGTCAGCGGGCCGGTGCGGCCCTGTCCCACAGTTCCTCGGCGTGCTCGGCGTAGCGGTCGAACATGCCGTGTTCGTCGCGCTTGCGCAGGTGGAGCATCGGCGAGTCATGGCCCACGAGCCGGGCCAGGTGGGTGCACACCAGCGCGTCATGATCGAACCGGAAGACGCTCAGACCGACATGGTTGGCGGCGTCCTCCTCGGCGCTGTAGCGCACCTCCAGGCCCTCACGGGCCGTGACCTTGGCCAGGTTGTCCTGGGCGATCCTGATACGCGTAGACACGCTCAGGGGGGTGTCCTCCACAGCTTCTCGGGCGCGAGTCGTCTCCGACTCGGGGTTCCCGAGAAGGAACCGCACCCTGACGCCCTGGTCCAGCTTGCGCTGAATGGTCAGATGGAAGTGCGGCTGCTCCAGAAAGATGAAGTAGTTCGTATAGCCGGCGAACAAGATCTCTTGCTTCGCCTGCTCCACAAGCTCGGCCCACACCGCCTTCGGGCAGGCCGACCTGTACGGGTAGACGGAGACGATCTCTCTGTCCGGCCCCGCCTTCACTGCGGTCTTCACCGCCCTGGGCCACAGCATCTCTTCCGGTACCCCCAGGTACTCGCTCGCGTCCGTCCGTGTTCGGGCGTGGGGAACGCGATCAGCGTCAGTGATCCATCGTTCCACCGTTTCCTTGGCCACTCCCAAGTGTCGTGCGAGCTGTCCAGGACGTACGTCCTTCTCGGCCATAGCACGTCGTAATGCCGCGTTCAACGTCGCCTCTCCCTGACGTTTCTGACACTTGGAACGTAGCGCGGAAGTGCTCCGTGTGTCCCCTGTATGCCCACAGATACGTCCTTTGCGCCGCCGCATGATCAAGGCCGTGGAAAGCAGTCGGGGAGAGGTGGCAAGCGTGGCGACTCTCAAGCCCAGGATGACGCTTCAGGTCATCCGCGTGAATCGCGCGGGGCGTGTGCTGTCCAAGAGCGGCGTACGCGAGTTCTACGACGGGAGCGAGGACGGCACGGCGACGACGTCGCCGGTGTCGGTCGTGAAGGGCGGCTTCCCGCCCTGTCAGTGCCCGCACTGCCGGAGGTTCCGTTGACTGCCTCCGCCAAGGATCAGCAGGCGCTGTCAGCCGAGTGCACGCTTGGCCGGCGGCCCGAGTATGCGGCCGCGCATGACATGTGCCGCAGGACCGAGGACGTTCCCTTGCCGCACTCCAAAGGCATCCTCCTGGTGGAGAGTTGCACGTGCCGGTGCCATCGGGCCCGGACACAGGACGCCCACCCCGGCGGACCAGGTACCCGCGCGGCAACGGCTGCCGCCCCTGCCGGGGTGGGTCGATGAAGCTGCCGGGGTGGGCGATGAAGCCCCCTGAGTGACCGGGCGGCCGGGGGCTTCGGGCAGCGCGCGTCCTGACGGCGCACGTCAGCGTGCGTATGTCAGACGTGCGCTGTCAGACATGCCTTGTCAGACGTTCACGCCGAAGTCCTGGGCGATGCCGGCCAGGCCCGAGGCGTAGCCCTGGCCGACGGCGCGGAACTTCCACTCGGCGCCGTTGCGGTAGAGCTCGCCGAAGATCATGGCGGTCTCGGTGGCCGCGTCCTCCGACAGGTCGTAGCGGGCGATCTCGGTGCCGCCGGCCTGGTTGACGATGCGGATGTAGGCGTTGCGGACCTGGCCGAAGTTCTGGCCGCGGTTCTCGGCGTCGTAGATGGAGACCGGGAAGACGACCTTCTCGACATCGGCCGGGAAGGCGGCGAGGTTGACGTTGATCGCCTCGTCGTCGCCGGCGCCCTCGCCGCTGCGGTTGTCACCGGTGTGGACGATGCTGTTGTCCGGGGTCTGCTTGTTGTTGAAGAAGACGAAGTGGGCGTCGGAGTAGACCTTGCCCTGCGGGTTGACCGCGATCGCCGACGCGTCGAGGTCGAAGTCCGTGCCGGTGGTGGTGCGGACGTCCCAGCCGAGGCCCACGGTGACAGCGGTCAGGCCCGGTGCCTCCTTGGTGAGCGAGACGTTGCCACCCTTGGACAGGCTTACAGCCATTGTTGGGAGTTCCTTCCCTCGTGTGCGTACGGCGAGAAAGCTACAGCTACCCCCTTGAACGCGGGCAGGCGTTCACGCGGTTCCCGCTCCTTTACTTTCTTTACCTACGAAATTCGGGTGACGTGCCCCGTTCACTGGCGCAACCATGGAGGGCATGTCCGGTCCCTCTCGCAGGTCCGGGGGTCTGGCGCCCCGGCATCTGACCATCCGCGGCTCCGTCTCGCTGCCCGAGGCGGAGCTGATGTGGCGTTTCTCGCGTTCGTCCGGGCCCGGGGGACAGCATGTGAACACCAGCGACTCTCAGGTGGAGCTGCGCTTCGACCTGGCCCGCACCGAGGCGCTGCCCGAGGTGTGGAAGCGGCGTGCGCTGCAGCGGCTGGCCGGGCGGCTGACCGACGGCGTGGTCACCGTCCGGGCCTCCGAGCACCGTTCGCAGTGGCGCAACCGGGAGGCCGCCGCCGTGCGCCTCGCGGCGCTGCTCGCCGAGGCCACCGCACCCCCGCCCAAGCCCCGCAAACCCACCCGCGTCCCGCGCGGGATCAACGAACGCCGGCTGCGGGAGAAGAAGCACCGCTCCGAGACCAAGCGGGGCCGGGGCCGCTCCCTGCGCGACTGGAGCTGACCCGCACGGCCGGAGCGGCCGGAGCCGGCCCACAGCACGGGAGCGGGCAGCCAAGGGCGTGAGCACGGGAGCCGGCCCACAGCACGGGAGCCGGCCGCGAGAGCCGTGGCCGCCCGGCGCGCTCAGCGCACCCGCAGCACCCCCACCGTCTCCCCCTCCACGACCTCGCCGTTGGGCCGGAAGCCGAGGCGCAGGTAGAAGTTCTCCGGCCCGTGCTCCCCGGGGTGCCAGGTCACATACAGCTCCCCGGTGCCGCGGCGGCGCAGTTCGGCGGCGACCGACTCCACGGCGAACCGGCCGTACCCCTTGCCCTGCTCCCCGGCCGCGATGTTCAGCCGCCACAGGCCCGAGCGGAAGCAGCTGCCGTCCTCGAACCAGTCGACGCCGAAGAGGCCATCAGGAAGCCGACGGCACGCTCGCCGTCCATGATCAGGCGGGGCCGGGCGACACCGGGGTGGACATACGCCTCGGCGAGGGACTTCACCACCGGGGCCACCGCGAACTCCTGCTCCGGCCGGACGCGTATGCCGAGCGCGGCGTCCAGATTCTCTGCGGTGATCTCTTCGAGGCGGGGCGCCGTCGTGGTCGTCGTCACGGCGGCAGGGTAAACGCCGCGGAACCATCCGGGAACAGGGCTTTCGCCCGCGCGCACAGGAATGAGCCGCGGCCCGCTCAGCCCAACTTCCGGTAGCGGCCCCGGAAATACGTCAGCGGGCCGCCCTCGGCGCTCGGCACCTCCGCCGCCAGCACCCGGCCGATCACCAGCGTGTGGTCCCCCGCGGTGACCCGCTGCTCGGTGCGGCACTCCAGGGTCGCCAGGGCGCCGCCCACCAGCGGGGCGCCGCTGTACCGGCCCCGCACATGGTCGAGGTCCGCGAAGAGCAGGCGGTCGCTGACGCGGCCCTTCATCGCGAAGCGGCCCGCGATGTGCCGCTGGTTCTCGGACAGGACGGAGACCGCCCACAGCGGCTGCTCCTCGAGCAGCTCGTCCATCCGCGACCCCTCGCGCAGCGAGACCAGCACCAGCGGCGGGTCCAGCGACACCGACATGAAGGCGGTCGCCGTCATGCCGACGTCCTCGCCCGCCGGCGCCCGCGGGTCGTCCGGGTCCAGCGGCGGCTCCACGGCGGTCACCAGGACCACCCCGGAGGCCAGCCGGGACATCGCGGCACGGAACTCGTCGTTGCTCACCCCCTCAGCATGCCGGGCGGCGGGCGGAGCGGTGATCGCGGACTGCGGTGAGGGAGTGTCGGGCACGCCGGAAACGCTAGTCTCCGCTCCATGGCCGATGCATCGGACCCCGGTCCGAGCGAAGACCTAGGACCAGCGGCCGAGCAGCAGGGCCGGACCGCGCCGCACACCGGCCGCGGGACCGGCACGGGCCGTGCACAATCGCCACACAATCCGCCCTCGGGAAGCCTCGGGGAACCACGCACGAACCTGACAAATGTCCACGCTCCGCTGTGACTTGAGTCACAAGAGGGAGGAATTGTTGACCCTGTGTACCGAGTGGGCAGCGCGCTGTGATTCAGTGGCGGGGAAGCCTGCCAGGACGATACGCCGATGAGCACCCTTGATTCGCCACGAGGTCTCGGGGGGAGGGCGAGCATGGAGACCGAGTCGGAACCCTATGTCCGTCTTGCGTCCCTGCGACAACTGCACCAGGTCATGGCCGACATGAACACGGCCCGCAGCCTGGCGGACACGTTGCAGACCGTCGCCGACGGCGCCGTGAACGCCCTCGGGTACGAGCTTGCCTGCGTCAACCTCGTACGCCCCGACGGCGATCTCGTGGTCGCCGCCTTCTCCGGCAACCCCGCCGCCGAGGCGCTCATCACCGGCCGCGTCGGCTCCCGCGCGTCCTGGGAGCGCCGCCTGTCCATGGGCGAACGCTGGGGCGACCTAGTGTTCATACCCCACACCGAGGGCTGGGTCCTCGACGACGACGACGTCCCGCAGTGGTACACCGACGGTCCCATGCCCCGCTTCGAGGACGAGTGGCATCCCTCCGACCGTCTCTTCGCCCCGATGTACGCGCCCGGCCCGCAGGGCGCCGGCGGCTCCGGCGAGCTCATCGGCGTGCTCTCCGTGGACCGCCCGCGCAACGGCCGCAGGCCCGGCGCCTGGGGCCGCGAGGCCCTGCAGATGTACGCCTTCCAGGCCGCCATCGCGATCAGCAACGCGCGTCTGCGTGCGAACATGCAGCGCGCCCTGGTCCGGCTGGAGCGCGAGCAGCAGGCCCTGCGCGCCAGCGAGGAGTCCTTCCGGCAGGCCTTCGAGTACGCACCCTCCGGCATGGCCATCGCCGAGATGGGCGGCGAGCAGCACGGGCGGATCCTGCGCACCAACGACGCGCTGTGCCGGCTGCTGGGCCGCCCCGCCTCCGCGATGCGGCGCTACTCCTTCTCCGACCTCGTCCACCCCGAGGACATAGGCACCCTGCTGCGCACCTCCGCCGAGGGCGGCCGCGCCGAGCTGCGCCTCGGCCGCCGCGACGGCACCTACGTCTGGGTCTCGCTGCGCAACTCCGTCGTCGCCGACGCCGCCGACGGGCCCCGCTTCCTGCTCACCCACGTCGAGGACATCGAGGAACGCAAACGCCGCGAGCTGCAGCTCGCCCACCGCGCCTCCCACGACTCGCTCACCGGCCTTCCGAACTCCGCCGAGCTGCGCGCCCGGCTCTCCGCGCGGCTGTGCAGCCAGCGCCCGCAGCCGACGCTGCCCGCCGCGGTCGGCGCCGCCATGGACCCCTACGAGTCCTTCGACTCCGCGGACGCCGCGTACGGCCCGCCCGACTTCGACCGGGGTCACGACTTCGACTTCCCGCCCGGGGCCGACGAGTACCAGGGCTACGACCACCATGTGCACACCGTCGCCCCCGGCGACCGCGACGACGGCGCCAAGGGCCTCGCGGTGCTCTTCTGCGACCTCGACGGCTTCAAGTCGATCAACGACCGGTTCGGGCACAACGCGGGTGACGCGGTGCTCATCGAGGTCGCCCGCCGGCTCAGCAACGGCGTGCGGGACGGCGACACCGTGGCCCGGCTCGGCGGCGACGAGTTCGTGATCCTCGCCGACGGGCTCGGCCGGGCCGACGCCCAGGACCTCGCGGTGCGGCTGCGCAACGAGATCATCCAGCCCATCAGGGCCGAGGGCCGGGCCGTCCGGGTGGGCGCCAGCTTCGGCATCGGGTGGGCGCACTGCGGCATGACGGCGGACGAGGTGCTGAAATCCGCCGACGAACGGATGTACGTCGAGAAACGATCTCGTCCCAAACAGCACCGGCGTGCGGGATGAACCGCAGGTCATCGGGTTGATGCGGTCCGAGTCACCCGTTCGGGTGCGCCGAAGCGGGTAGGCTCGCCATTCTCACCACCGCATCCGCACCCGATCCGCAGCTAGGAGCACCAAGGGATGACGCCCGGCAACAACGGCGCGAGCACGCCCGAGGACGACGACCCGTTCGGCTACCTCTACGCCGACGGCCAGGCCAACGGGGCCCAGCCGCCGTCCGGCGGCTACGGCTACCCGAACTCGGTCAACCGCGTGCGGGCGGTCGGCACACGCCAGTACGGCCAGCAGGGCGCCGGCCCCACAGCGCAGATACCGCAGCAGCAGGGCGCCTACGGCCAGCCGAACCCGCACTACGCCGCCCCGGAGACGCTGCCCGGGGGCGCGCCTCCGGCGCACACCCCGCAGCCGTCGCACGCCGGCGGGGGCGGCGGCCGGGGCCGCGGCCCCAACACCAAGGGCCTGCTGATCGGCGCGATCGCGGTGGTCGCCGCGGTCGTCATCGGCATCGGCGTCGCCATGATCGGCGGCGACAAGGACGAGGGCGACACCGGCAACGAGGCGGGCTCCACCCCCAGCCAGTCCCAGCCGAAGGATCCGACTCCGTCGGCGAGCGAGGGGGGCAAGAACGAGGTCGAGCTGCCCAAGATCGATGCGAAGGCGCTCCGCTTGGGGGGCAGCGCCGTCACCGCCTCGGACATCAAGGGCGCCAAGGCCGACGGCGGTGTCTATGTGACGGGCTTCAACAAGGCCGGCTCGTCGATCACCTGGACCGTGAACGGCATCCCCAAGAGCGGCAAGTACACCGTCTATGTGAGCTACAGCGTCCCCGGCAAGGACCAGAAGGCCACGCTCTCGGTCAACGGGACGCCCTCCACGACCCCGGTCTCCCTGAAGAACTGGGCGAACGCCCCGGAGGGTGACTACGAGAAGGGCTGGACGCGGACGTACAACTACATCCAGCTCAACAAGGGCACCAACACGATCACGGTGTCCTGCGAGGCGGACAACCAGTGCGACGCCCTGATCGACCAGCTGTGGCTGGCCGACGGCTGGGTCGAGAGGAAGAACTAGGCCGCCGGCACCTGGGTCGAGATCGTCACGCGGCCGGAGAGTTCCTCGTAGGCCTCCCGGTCGAACTCGCCCGCCGCAGGTGACAGCACCGTCGCCGCGGCCAGGGCGGTCGCGCGGGTCAGGCGGTCCGGCCAGGGGAGGTTCTCGACCAGGCCGGAGAGCAGGCCCGCGACCGCGGAGTCGCCCGCGCCGGTCGGGTTGCCGCGCAGGGCCGCCGGGGGCGTCGCGCGCCAGCGGCCCTCCGGGCTGAGCGCCAGCAGGCCCTCCGCGCCGAGGGACGCCACCACCGCGCCCGCGCCCCTGCGGCGGGCGTCCTGGGTGGCGCGCAACGGCTCGTGGGAGCCGGTGAGTTCGGCCAGTTCCTCGGCGTTGGGCTTGAGGATGTCGGGGCGGCCCGCCACCCCGCGGCGCAGCGCCGCTCCGCTGGTGTCCAGCAGGGCCGGGACGCCGGCCGCGCGTGCGGTGCGGATCAGGCCCGCGTAGGCGCCCACCGGGATGCCCGGCGGCAGGCTGCCGCACAGGGCGACCGCCGAGGCGCCCGCGAGGAGGTCCTCGTAGACCTCCTGGAAGGCCGACCATTCGGCCGGGGTGATGGTGGGGCCCGGTTCGTTCAGCTGGGTGGTGCCGCCGGAGAGGCCGTCGACCACGGCTATGGTGCGGCGGGTCGTGCCGGAGACGGGCACCAGCGCGTCCGTCAGATTCGGCACCCGCATCAGGCGTTCGCGCAGGATCCGGCCCGTCACACCGCCCGCGAACCCGGTCACGGTCACCTGGTGCCCGAGCGCCGCCAGCACGCGTGCCACGTTGACGCCCTTGCCGCCGGGGCGTTCGGTCACCTCGGAGACCCGGTGGGAGGCGTGAGGCCGCAGGGACGGTACCCGATAGGTGATGTCGAGCGCGGTGTTCAGCGTGACCGTGAGGATCACCGGGACGACCTCCCCCTTGTGCCTGCGCCTTGCCTGGGCCCCGGAGACACGATCATGCCAAACAGACGGCGACCGGCCCACCCCTCGGACCGGCCACCGTCGCCGGGGCCACGGGACAGGTCAGCCCAGTCGGGGATCCACCACCCATTCCCCCCGGCGCATCACGCCCCGGACGGTGAACTCGGCGTCCAGGACGACCAGGTCGGCGTCCTTGCCGGGCTCCAGGGAGCCGATGCGGTCGTCCAGGCCGAGCAGGCGGGCCGGGGTGGCGGAGATGGCGGTGACGACGTCCTCGACGGGCAGGCCGTCCACCGTCACCGCGCGCTTGAAGGCGCGGTCCAGGGTCAGGGTGGAGCCCGCGATCGAGCCGCCCTCCACCAGCCGGGCCACGCCGTCGGCGACGTCGACCTCCAGCGGGCCGAGCATGTAGCGGCCGTCGCCGAAGCCGGCCGCGTCCATCGCGTCGGTGATGAAGGCGACCCGGTCGGCGCCCGCGTGACGGAAGGCCAGCTGGAGTGCGGCCGGGTGCAGATGGGTGCCGTCGTTGATCAGCTCGACGGTGACCCGCTCGTCCTGGAGCAGCGCCGCGATCGGGCCGGGCGCGCGGTGGCCCAGTACCGGCATCGCGTTGAAGAGGTGGGTGGCGACCGTGGCGCCCGCGTCGATCGCGGCCACGGTCTGCTCGTAGGTGGCGTCCGTGTGCCCCACGGCCGCGATCACCCCGTGGTCGGCCAGCAGCCGCACCGAGTCCAGGCCGCCGGGCAGCTCGGCCGCCAGCGTCATCATCACCGCGTGCCCGTGCGCCGCGTCGATCAGCTTGCGGACCTCGGCCGGGTCGGGGTCGCGCAGCAGCTCCTCGTCGTGCGCGCCCTTGCGGCACGGCGAGATGAACGGGCCCTCGAAGTGGATGCCGGCGATGTCGCCCTGCTGGGCCAGCTCGGCCAGCATCCCGGCGTGCCGGGCGAGGAAGTCCAGGTCCCCGGTGACGGCGGAGGCGACCACTGTGGTGGTGCCGTGCTCGCGGTGGGTCCGCACCGCCTTGAGGACGTCCTCCGCGGTGCCGCCCGCGAAGGACGCCCCGCCGCCCCCGTGGTTGTGGATGTCGACGAAGCCGGGCACCAGCCAGTGGCCGGACAGGTCGACGGTCTCGGCGTCGCCGGGGGCCGTGTCCGTGATCCGCGTGCCCTCGACGATCACGCGGCCGTCGTCCACGGTCCCGGTGGGCAGTACCACCCGGGCACCGGTCAGAACCTTGGTGGGGGCCATCAGGTGGTTACCTCCGAGGGGTCGGTGGATGCGAGGAGATCCCAGGCGAGGAGTCCCGCGCCCAGGCATCCGGCGGTGTCCCCGAGGGCCGCGGGGACCAGCGACGGCAGTTTCTGGAAGGTGATCCGCCGCCGGACGGCCTCCCGCAGCGGTGTGAACAAGGTTTCTCCTGCCTCGGCGAGCCCGCCACCGACGATCACGGTGCGCGGGTCCAGCAGGGTGAGCGCGGTGAGCAGCCCGTCGGCGAGGGCGTCGACGGCCTCCTGCCACACGGCGCGGGCCCGCGGGTCGCCGGCCCCGACGGCCTTGGCGCAGTCCGCCGCGTCGGCCCCCGGGTCGCCGCAGGCCGCCGCCCAGGCCTCGCTCACCGCCGCGGCGGAGGCGTACCGCTCGAGACAGCCGCGCTGCCCGCAGGGGCATGCGGCGCCTTCGGGCCGTACGACGATGTGGCCGATCTCGCCCGCGAAGCCGTGCGCGCCCGCCTCGACCCGGCCGTCGATGCCGATGGCGCCGGCGATGCCGGTGCCCAGCGGCACGAACAGGAACCGGTCGGCGCCCCGGCCGGCCCCGATCCGGCCCTCGGCGAGCCCGCCGGTGCGCACGTCGTGGCCGAGGGCGACCGGCACACCGCCGAGCCGCTCGCCGAGCAGCGCGCGCAGCGGGACGTCGCGCCAGCCGAGGTTGGCGGAGTAGACGGCGACGCCGCGGGCGTCGTCGATGATGCCGGGGACGGCGACACCGGCGGCGGAGGCGGGCATGCCGAAGCGGTCGGCGCCGTGGGCGCGCAGTTCGGCGGCGAAGTCGAGGATGTCCGCGACCACCGCGTCCGGGCCGCGTTCCCGCCCGGTGGCCCGGCGAGCCCGGTGCAGCAGCTCGCCACCCGCCCCGACCAGGGCGGCCTTCATCCCGGTGCCGCCCACGTCGAGGGCGATGACATGTTTCACGCAGAACAGTGTGACCCCCGGACCCGCGAGAGGTCTAGTCCACTCACGTGGTGTAGACCATAATCCGGTAATCGAAACGTTTCGGATGGCGCGGGGCGCCGGATTTGGGGCGAGCAGCAGTGCAGCGACGGGTCAGCAAGAGGGCGATCGCGGTGGTGTCCGCACTGGGGCTGACGGGGGTCCTCGGCGGATGCGGCGCCGGCGTCGGCTCCTCCGACGTCACCTTGCACCTGGTCGCCGCCGACTACGGCACCTCGGCCGCCAACAGCTCCCGCAAGTACTGGGACGCCCTGATCGACAAGTACGAGGCCGGCCACCCCGGCGTCAGGATCGAGGTCGACGTCTACTCCTGGAACGACGTCGACCGCAAGGTCAAGGAGATGGTCGACGCGGGCGACCCGCCGGACATGGCGCAGATCGGCGCCTACGCCGACTACGCCGCCGAGGGCCTCCTCTACCGCGCCGACGACCTGCTCTCCATACCCGTCCAGGCGGACTTCGTCTCCCAGCTGGCCGAGGCGGGCCGGGTCAACGGCGCGCAGTACGGCATGCCGTTCGCCTCCTCCACCCGCGTGCTCTTCTACAACAAGGAGCTGTTCGCCGAGGCCGGCATCACCCCGCCCCGGACCTGGGAGCAGCTGGCCGCCGACGCCGCGGCGCTGAAGGCCAAGGGCGTGAAGTACCCCTACGCGCTGCCGCTCGGCCCCGAGGAGGCGCAGGCCGAGACCATGCAGTGGCTGCTCAGCGGCGAGGGCGGCTACACCGACTCCGTGGGCTCCTTCAACATCGACTCCAGCCGCAACGTGGAGACCTTCACCTGGCTGAAGGACGAGCTGGTCGGCAAGGGCCTGACCGGACCCGTCCCGCCGGGCAAGCTGAACCGGGCCGACGCCTTCAAGGCGTTCGCCGCGGGCGACGTCGGCATGCTCAACGGCCACCCCTCCCTGATGGCGATGGCCGAGAAGAACGGCGTCGAGTACGGCATGGTGCCCACCCCGGGCAAGGACGGCCGCAGCTCCGCCACGCTCGGCGTCGCCGACTGGATGATGGCCTTCAAGAAGCACGGCCACCGCGAGGAGATCGGTGACTTCCTCGACTTCGTCTACGGCGAGGAGCAGGTGCTCGCCTTCTCCCGCGACTACAACCTGGTGCCGGTGACCTCCTCCGCGTCCCGGACGATGGCCGAGGCCGAGCAGGACAAGCACCTCAAGCCGTTCCTGGACCAGCTGGTCACCTCCGAGCTGTACCCGGTCGGCGACAGCGCCTGGGCGGCGGTCAACGCGGCCGTGAAGAAGCAGATCGGCAAGGCGGTCGCCCCGGGCGGCGACCCTGAGTCTGTGCTGAGCAACCTCCAGGCGACGGCGACCCGCGCAGGGCAGTGACGCAGCCCGGCCCGAGGCCGGCGTTGTCAGCGGCACGGGCTACGGTGCGCTCATGGACGAGGAACCGACGGCCGGTGGTCTGGGCAGCCGCGAGCGCGGCATCCTCGCGCTGGAACGCCGCGGCTTCTCCGGCCCCGGCGCCAAGGAACGCGCGATACGCGAGGAGCTGGGTCTGTCCCCCGTGCGCTACTACCAGCTCCTCAACGCCCTCCTCGACGACCCGCGCGCCCTGGCCCACGACCCGGTGACGGTGAACCGCCTGCGCCGGGTGCGGGAACGGCGGCGCGCCGAGCGCTGACCGGGTACGTGCGGCGGATCGGGTACGCGCGGCGGGCGTACCCGATCCGGTACGCGCGGCGGGCGTGAGCCGGAACCCGGCCGACCGGCTCAGCCGATCCGCTGTGCGAGCGCCCGCAGCAGCCCCACGACCCCCTCGGGGCCGCCGACCACCAGGTCCGCGCGCTCCCGCAGCTCGGTCACCTCGTCGCTGCCGCTGCACACCAGCAGGCCGGGCACACCGTCCGAGCGCAGCTCGTCCACGGCGGAGAAGGCCGGCAGATCGCCCAGGTCGTCACCGGCGTAGAGGACGCAGCCGGCGCCGATCTCGCGGGCGTACTCCAGCAGGGCGACGCCCTTGTCCATGCCCGGCGGGCGGAGCTCCAGCACCATCCGGCCGGGCTCCACGATCAGCCCGTGCCGCGCGGCCAGCTCGCTCAGCGGTTCCCGCAGCGCCTCGAACGCGGCCTGGGGGTCGGCGGCCCGCCGGGTGTGCACGGCCACCGCGCGCCCCTTCTCCTCGATCCAGGCCCCCTGCGCGGCGCCCGTCCCGTCCAGCAGCCCCGGCAGCTCCGCACGGGCCCCCGCCACCCCGGGGTGCGGCGGGGGAGCGGTGAGCTCGCCGGTGCGGGCGTCCCAGCGCTCGGCGCCGTAGTGCCCGAGGACGACCAGGTGCTCCAGGCCGCTCACGCCCGCGAAGCCCCCGAGGCGCACCGCCACCTCGGGCGGCCGCCCGGTGATCACGGCCACGGAGGCCACCTTCGGCGCCAGCGCGGCCAGCGCCGGCACGGCCTCGGGGTGGGCCCGCGCCTGCTCCGGATCGGCCACGATCGGCGCGAGCGTCCCGTCGAAGTCCAGCCCGATCAGCGCCTTGCCCGGCCCCGCCAGCAGCGCCTCAAGGCCCTCGCGCCCGGCCCGGGTGACGGGCTCCGGGACGGAGCCGTCCGGGGAGCCGGAGCGGCGGCCGGCCGCGTCGTCGTTCACGAGCCCTCCCGCAGCGCGTTCAGCTGGTCCAGGAACCACTTGGCCGGGGGCAGGGCGGTGGCGGCCGCGGCGAGACGCTTGCAGCGCTCCGCGCGGTCCGCCGGGGACAGCGTCAGCGCCTCGTGCAGGGCCTCGGCCGTGGCGGAGATGTCGTAGGGGTTGACCGTGATCGCGTCCTCGCCCATCTCCTCGTGGGCGCCCGCCTCACGGGACAGCACCAGGGCGGCACCCTGGTCGGAGAGGACCGGGATCTCCTTGGCGACCAGGTTCATCCCGTCGCGGATCGGGTTGATCAGCCCCACGTCGGCCAGCCGGTAGGCGGCCAGCGAGCGGGCGAAGTCGTCCTTGACGTGCAGCACGACCGGGCGCCAGCCCTCCGTGCCGTACTCCTCGTTGATCTCCTCGGCGACCCGCTGCACCTCGGCGGTGTAGTCGCGGTAGACGGCCAGATCCTGCCGGGAGGGGTAGGCGAAGGCGACGTGCACCACCCGCTCGTGCCACTCCGGGTGGTCCGCGAGCAGCTGCCGGTAGGCGAGCAGACCGCGCACGATGTTCTTCGACAGCTCGGTGCGGTCCACCCGCACGATGGCGCGGCGGCCCTCGCCGATCTCGCGCCGCAGCTCGGCCATGCGCTCCTCGACGTCCGCCCGGTGGGCGCGCTCCCGCAGGAAGTCGGGGTCGGCGCCCAGGCCGTGCACGCCGATCCTGGTGTCGCCGAGGCCGCCCGTGATGCGCTCGCAGCAGGCGGTGAAGGCGTCCGCCCAGCGGCGGGTGAGGAAGCCGAGCCGGTCCGCGCCCAGCATGCCGCGCAGCACCTGCTGGGCGACGTCGTCGGGCAGCATCCGGAAGTACTCCGGCGGCGCCCACGGGGTGTGCGAGAAGTGCCCGATCCGCAGGTCGGGGCGGAGCTCGCGCAGCATGCCCGGCACCAGCGCCAGGTGGTAGTCCTGCACCAGCACGGCCGCGCCCTGCGCCGCCTCCTCGGCCAGCGCCTCGGCGAACGCCCGGTTGTAGGTCCCGTACGAGGCCCACTGCCGGCGGAACTCCGCGTCGAACACCGGCTCCAGCGGCGTCTGGTACAGCATGTGGTGCACGAACCACAGCACCGAGTTGGCGATCCCGTTGTAGGCGTCCGCGTGCACCTCGGCCGGGATGTCCAGCATCCGCACGCCGTCCTCGCCGATGCCGCGGCGCACGGCCTCGCGGTCGCCGTCGGACAGCGCCGAGCACACCCACAGCGCACCAGCGTCCGGTCCGATCGCCGACAGCCCGGAGACCAGCCCGCCGCCGCCCCGTTTGGCGCGCAGCGAGCCGTCCTCGTCCTGCACGTAGGAAACCGGCCCCCGATTCGAGGCCACCAGCACCTGAGCTGCACCGAACGTCGAAGCCATAAAGCTCAACCTAGCCCGGCCCTCGAACAATCAAACGTGGAGCCCGGCCGTATACGAATGTCACGCTGATTCTCAGGCGACCCGGCGCTCCCGGTACTCGATTCCCGGGTTCTCAGGCGACCCGGCGCTCCCGGTACTCCGCGATCTCCGCCATGGGCGGCCGCTCCTCGGTGTCCACCGAGTAGGTGCGCGGCTCGAAGGTGTTCCCGGACCGCTCGAACTGGGTCAGCGCGGGGCGGATCAGATGCCCGCGGGCCAGCCGCAGCTGGGCGGTGCGGTAGATCGCGGCGGACATCCGGCCGAGCGCCTGCCCGTCCTGGTGCCGGTGCCTGCGCACTCCCACGTCCACCTGCGCCAGGGCGTTCAGGCCCACCAGGTGCAGGGCGTCGATGAGCAGGCCCAGCTCCACGCCGTAGCCGACCGGGAAGGGCAGCCGCTCCAGCAGGGAGCGGCGGGCCGCGTACTCGCCGCCCAGCGGCTGCACGAAGCCGGCCAGCCGCGGCCAGTGCATGTTGAGCAGCGGCCGGGCCATCAGCTCCGTCACCCGCCCGCCCTGCCCGGCGGCGGCGCCCAGCGGCCGGTCGTACATCGCCTTCACCAGGTGCACGTCCGGCTCGGTGAGCAGCGGGCCGACGATGCCGGTGACGAAGTCGGCGGAGAAGTCGCGCAGGTCGGCGTCGACGAAGCAGACGATGTCGCCGCGGGTGACCAGCAGCGAGCGCCACAGCACCTCGCCCTTGCCGGGGACGGCGGGCAGCCGGGGCAGGATCTCGTCCCGGTGCACCACCCGCGCCCCCGCGGCCGCGGCCACCTGTGAGGTGCGGTCGGTGGAGCCGGAGTCCACCACCACGATCTCGTCCACCAGGGGTGCCTTCAGCAGCAGCTCGTCCCGGATGACGGACACGATGTCGCCGACCGTCTCCTCCTCGTTCAGCGCGGGCAGCACCACGCTCACCGTCTGCCCGGTGGCCCGCTTGGCGGCCAGGATCCGGTGCAGCGGGCGGTCGGTCACGGACCAGGAGCGGTCGATCAGCCAGCGCTCGACTTCTTCCAGCACGGTCGGCGGCTCCTCACTGGTCGTGATCCATCTCGCGGTTCGGACGGCTGTCTCAAGTGTCCTGGCTGTCGGTTACAGTCTTGAACAACGCGCGTGACCATCGCATGCCGGGGTCGCCGCGCGGACAACTGAACACCGCTCATCCAGAGGGGCAGAGGGACACGGCCCGATGAAGCCCCGGCAACCCTCCAGTCGGTTCTTGTCACACGGACGTGGCGAGGCTCCCGGCTAGGGAAGGTGCCAAATCCGTCTCACGGCGAGATGCGTCGTGAGGAAGATGAGGAGAAAGGGCCTCGCCTCACATGGCTGTGCAGACTGTTGCAAGCTCCACGGACTCTACGGACTCCGCGGGTACCGCGTCCGCCCGGACTGTCGACCTCGGCCCCGCAGCGGCCCTGAGCTGTCGCGAGTGCGGCCACCGCGTCCCGCTCGGCCCGGTCTTCGCCTGCGAGGAGTGTTTCGGCCCGCTCGAGGTCGCCTACGACTTCTCCTCCTACGACACCGAGCAGCTCCGCAAGCGCATCGAGGCGGGCCCCGCGAACATCTGGCGCTACGCGCCCCTGCTGCCCGTCCCGGCCGACGTGGCGGACAAGCCCAACCTCAACCCCGGCTGGACCAAGCTGGTCAAGGCCGACAACCTGGCGGGCGAGCTGGGCATCACCGGCGGGCTGTACGTCAAGGACGACTCCGGCAACCCCACGCACTCCTTCAAGGACCGGGTGGTCGCCCAGGCCCTGGAGGCGGCCCGCGTCTTCGGCTTCACCACCCTGTCCTGCTCCTCCACCGGCAACCTGGCCGGCGCGGTGGGTGCCGCGGCCGCCCGGGCCGGCTTCCGCTCCTGCGTGTTCATCCCGCACGACCTGGAGCAGGGCAAGGTCGTCATGGCCGCGGTCTACGGCGGCGAGCTGGTCGGCATCGAGGGCAACTACGACGACGTCAACCGCTTCTGCTCCGAGCTGATAGGCGACCCGGCCGGCGAGGGCTGGGGCTTCGTCAACGTCAACCTGCGGCCGTACTACGCCGAGGGCTCCAAGACGCTCGCCTACGAGATCTGCGAGCAGCTGGGCTGGCAGCTGCCGGACCAGATCGTGGTGCCGATCGCCTCCGGCTCCCAGCTCACCAAGATCGACAAGGGCCTGCAGGAGCTGATCAAGCTGGGCCTGGTCGAGGACAAGCCCTACAAGATCTTCGGTGCCCAGGCCGAGGGCTGCTCGCCGGTGTCGGCCGCCTTCAAGGCCGGGCACGACGTGGTGCGCCCGCAGAAGCCGGACACCATCGCCAAGTCGCTGGCGATCGGCAACCCGGCGGACGGGCCGTACGTCCTGGACATCGCGCGCCGTACCGGCGGCGCCGTGGAGGACGTGACGGACGAGCAGATCGTCGACGCGATCAAGGTGCTGGCGCGCACCGAGGGCATCTTCGCGGAGACCGCCGGCGGGGTGACCGTGGGCGTCACCCGCAAGCTCGTCGAGAACGGGGTGCTGGACCCGTCGAAGACCACCGTGGTGCTCAACACCGGGGACGGTCTGAAGACGCTGGACGCGGTGGCCGGTACCGGGCTCACCGCGACGATCCGGCCCAGCCTGGAGTCGTTCCGCGAGGCCGGCCTCGCCTGAGCGCCGCCTGCCGTACGTCTGCGGGCCGGTGCGGGCCGGCCACGCAGTTCCCGCGCCCCTGGGGCGTCAGTCGACCGGAGGTCCACACCATGAGCGTCACCGTCCGCATCCCGACCATCCTGCGCACCTACACGGGTGGCAAGGCCGAGGTCACGGCCGAGGGGTCCACCCTCGCCGAGGTCATCGAGGACCTGGAGAAGAACCACACCGGGATCGCCGCCCGGGTCCTGGACGACCAGGGCAAGCTGCGCCGGTTCGTCAACGTCTACGTCAACGACGACGACGTCCGCTTCGAGCAGGGACTCGAGACCGCCACCCCGGACGGTGCGGGCGTGTCCATCATCCCGGCCGTCGCCGGCGGCTGATCCCCGCCGGACATTACCCTCGGTAACTTCGATTACCGAGCGTTCACCGTGCTGCCCCCTCCGTGAGAGATGCGGAGGGGGCAATTCCATGGGGTTGAGCGCGGTAGAGTTGGGGAACGCGCTCCCGATCCAGCGATCGAGCACCCTGAATTCCTGCCGCACGCCCGACTGGAAATGGCCAAAGTGCGGGCGCTTTTCGCGGCTTTTGCGGCATTTGTACGGCCCGACTTGCCCTGAATTCGGGTGAATTCTCGCCATATTCCGGACCGGTGTCGTCCAGATTTCTCGTCCGATTGACCTGTTGCAGACGGCAGTTGGACAGATACATTCAGCCGCGGTCGACGCGTTCCGGCGCACGCCCCCAACCGTTGGGGGGTGAGGTCTGACCCGGATCCGCGAAGTGTGGATCTGTGCAAGGGCCAGTAATAGGGGAGTTAGGCATGGCTCAGGGCACCGTCAAGTGGTTCAACGCGGAGAAGGGGTACGGCTTCATCGCGGTCGACGGTGGTGCGGATGTTTTCGTCCACTACAGCGCGATCCAGATGGACGGCTACCGCACCCTGGAAGAGGGCCAGCGGGTCGAGTTCGAGATCTCGCAGGGCCAGAAGGGCCCGCAGGCCGACATGGTTCGCGTCACCGCCTGAACGCTTACCAGCCGCAGGCATCGTTCACTGACGAAGGGCTCGCACCCCGCCGGGTGCGGGCCCTTCGCCCATGCCGGGACCATGTCCTCGGGACATGCCGGGACCAGGGGATACGGGGCGCGCGACGCCCCGCCGAGCGCCGCCGGGAGCCCGTCCGAACCCCGCGGGCGCTTGCACTCGCATGGGTCGAGTGCTAATCATTGGGCGTTAGCACTCTGAAGGTGAGAGTGACAGCGGAAGGACCGGGTCGGTGAGGCCCGCAGGCCGGGTGGGGCAAGGAACCACAAGGCGTGCGAGCCGTCCGTCGCGGGCGCGGGCGCGGTCCGAAGGAATCACCCCCAGTCCTGGAGGGACCACTTCACATGGCCAAGATCATCGCGTTCGACGAGGAGGCGCGGCGCGGCCTCGAGCGCGGCATGAACCAGCTCGCGGACGCCGTCAAGGTGACCCTCGGCCCCAAGGGCCGCAACGTCGTCCTCGAGAAGAAGTGGGGCGCCCCCACGATCACCAACGACGGTGTCTCCATCGCCAAGGAGATCGAGCTCGAGGACCCGTACGAGAAGATCGGCGCCGAGCTGGTCAAGGAAGTCGCCAAGAAGACGGACGACGTCGCCGGTGACGGTACGACCACCGCGACCGTGCTCGCCCAGGCTCTGGTCAAGGAAGGCCTGCGCAACGTTGCCGCCGGTGCCAACCCGATGGCCCTGAAGCGCGGCATCGAGAAGGCCGTCGAGGCCGTCTCCGCCGCCCTGCTGGAGCAGGCGAAGGACGTCGAGACCAAGGAGCAGATCGCCTCCACCGCGTCCATCTCCGCCGCCGACACCCAGATCGGTGAGCTGATCGCCGAGGCGATGGACAAGGTCGGCAAGGAAGGCGTCATCACCGTCGAGGAGTCGCAGACCTTCGGCCTGGAGCTGGAGCTCACCGAGGGTATGCGCTTCGACAAGGGCTACATCTCGGCGTACTTCGCCACCGACATGGAGCGTATGGAGGCCGTCCTCGACGACCCCTACATCCTGATCGCCAACTCCAAGATCTCCAGTGTCAAGGACCTGCTCCCGCTCCTGGAGAAGGTCATGCAGTCGGGCAAGCCGCTGCTGATCATCGCCGAGGACGTCGAGGGCGAGGCCCTGTCGACCCTGGTCGTCAACAAGATCCGCGGCACCTTCAAGTCCGTCGCGGTCAAGGCCCCGGGCTTCGGCGACCGCCGCAAGGCCATGCTCGGCGACATCGCCATCCTCACGGGCGGCGAGGTCATCTCCGAGGAGGTCGGCCTCAAGCTGGAGAACGCCACCCTCGACCTGCTGGGCCGGGCCCGCAAGGTGGTCATCACCAAGGACGAGACCACCATCGTCGACGGTGCCGGCTCCGCCGAGCAGGTCCAGGGCCGTGTCAACCAGATCCGCGCCGAGATCGAGAACAGCGACTCCGACTACGACCGCGAGAAGCTGCAGGAGCGCCTGGCCAAGCTGGCCGGCGGTGTGGCCGTCATCAAGGCCGGTGCCGCCACCGAGGTGGAGCTCAAGGAGCGCAAGCACCGCATCGAGGACGCCGTCCGCAACGCCAAGGCGGCCGTCGAGGAGGGCATCGTCGCCGGTGGTGGCGTGGCCCTGCTGCAGGCCTCCCAGGTCTTCGAGAAGCTGGAGCTCGAGGGCGACGAGGCGACCGGTGCCAACGCCGTGCGCGTGGCCCTGGAGGCCCCGCTGAAGCAGATCGCCGTCAACGCCGGCCTCGAGGGCGGCGTCGTGGTGGAGAAGGTCCGCAACCTCACCCCGGGCCACGGCCTGAACGCCGCGACCGGCGAGTACGTCGACCTGATCGCCGAGGGCATCATCGACCCGGCGAAGGTGACGCGCTCCGCGCTGCAGAACGCCGCGTCCATCGCCGCGCTGTTCCTCACCACCGAGGCCGTCATCGCCGACAAGCCGGAGAAGGCCGCTGCGCCGGCCGGCGGCGGCATGCCGGGCGGTGACATGGACTTCTGATCGGCCTCAGCGTCGATCGAACGTCCCGCGTTCACAGCCGAGGGCGGCACTCCCCGCGAGGGGGGTGCCGCCCTCGGGCGTTTCACGGCCGCTGTGCCGGGGGGAGAGCCGGGAGCGTCGCGGCGACGGGGGCTGTGGTTCGGATCACAAGCAGGGGCCGGAATGGCCGCCTCCCCGCGGTGGTTCTCCTTGGCGTGCGTTGAATGCATGCGCACATACCAAGCGGTACCTCCCCCGTCAAGGAGCCCTCGTGACCGTCACCATCGCCGACTCCGCCTCCCGGGCCGCCGACGTCCTGTCCCGTCCGGTGACCATCAACGGTCTCACCGTGCCGAACCGCATCGCCATGGCGCCGATGACCCGCATGTTCTCCCCGAACGGCATTCCCGGGGAGGACGTGGCCTCGTACTACGCCCGCCGCGCCGCCGCCGGTGTCGGGCTGATCATCACCGAGGGCACATATGTCGGCCACCCCTCCGCCGGGGGCAGCAGCCGGGTGCCCCGCTTCCACGGCGAGGAGCAGCTGGCGGGCTGGGCCAAGGTGGCCGAGGCGGTGCACGAGGCCGGCGGCCGGATCGTGCCGCAGCTGTGGCACATCGGCATGGTGCGCCAGGAGGGCCAGGGCCCGTTCCCCGAGGCGCCGGCCGTCGGACCCTCCGGGCTGCGGATCGACGGCACCGAGGGCGGCCGCACCATGACCAAGAAGGACATCGACGACGTCATCGCCGCCTTCGCCGAGGCCGCCGCCGCTGCCGAGCGCATCGGCTTCGACGGAGTCGAACTGCACGGCGCCCACGGCTACCTGATCGACCAGTTCCTGTGGTCCGGCACCAACCGCCGCACCGACGCCTACGGCGGCGACCCGGTCGCCCGCGCCACCTTCGCCGCCGAGATCGTCGCGGCCGTCCGGGAGGCGGTCTCGCCCGGCTTCCCGGTCATCTTCCGCTACTCGCAGTGGAAGCAGGAGGCCTACGACGCCCGGCTCGCCGAGACGCCGGAGGAGCTGGAGGCGATCCTCGCCCCGATCTCCGCCGCCGGTGTCGACGCCTTCCACGCCTCGCAGCGCCGCTACTGGGTGCCCGAGTTCGAGGGCGCCGACCTCAACCTGGCCGGCTGGACGAAGAAGCTCACTGGCAAGCCGGCCATCACCGTCGGATCGGTGGGCCTGGACGGGGAGTTCATCGAGGCGTTCCAGGGCGCGGGCGCGGCACTCGGCAGCATCGACAACCTGCTCGACCGCCTGGAGCGCGACGAGTTCGACGTGGTGGCCGTCGGCCGCGCACTGCTCCAGGACCCCAACTGGGCGGCCAAGGTGCTCTCCGGCCGGTTCGACGAGCTGACGCCGTACGACGCGGCCTCCCTGAAGACGCTGAGCTGACGCGTTCCGCTCGCGCGGACGGAGCGGGGCGGGCGTAGGGTCGTGCATGCAAGACCGACCGGTACGTATGAACGCCCCTGCCGCGAGGGGCACTTGCTCCCTCGCGCCGCCCCCCGCACGCGTGAGGAGAGCCGATGACGACGTCCCCGTCCCGTCCGCCGTCCGGTGACGCCGCCCGCCCCGAGCCCGTCGTACGGACCGCCGCCGGTGCCGTGCGCGGGCGGTACGAGGGCGGTCTGGCGGTGTTCCGCGGCATACCGTTCGCCGAACCGCCCGTCGGCGAGGCCCGGTTCGCCGCGCCCCGGCCGGTGCGCGGCTGGGACGGCGTGCGGGAGGCGTACGCCTTCGGGCCGCCGCCCCCGCAGGACGCGGCGCTGCAGGGGCGGGCCGTCGTGGACAGCCTGCCCACCGGCGACGACTGGCTGACCGTCAACGTCTGGACGCCCGAACCCGGTCCGGCCGCCCGCCGGCCGGTCATGGTGTGGATCTACGGCGGCTCCTTCCGGCTGGGCCACTCCGGCAGCCCCGGCTACGACGCCCGGCGGATCGCACGGGACGGCGACGTCGTCGTGGTCACCCTCAACTACCGCCTGGGGATGGAGGGGTTCGCCCACATCGAGGGGGCGCCCGCCAACCGGGGACTGCTGGACCAGGTGGCCGCGCTGGAGTGGGTGCGGGACAACATCGCGGCGTTCGGCGGCGACCCCGGGCAGGTCACCGTGTTCGGGGAATCGGCGGGCGCCGGGTCGATCGCGGCGCTGCTGGCGATGCCCCGCGCGGCGGGACTGTTCCGGCGGGCGATCGCGCAGAGCGTGCCCGGCACGTACTTCTCCGACGCCCTCGCCCGCGACCTCGGTGCCGCGCTCGCCGCCGAGGTCGGTCTGCGGCCGACGGTGGCGGACCTGTCGGCGGTGGACCCGCGCAAGCTGACGGCCGCCGGGGAGACGCTGGGCCCGAAGATGCCCCGCTCCGTGGACCGCTGGGGGGAGGCCGCGCCCACCCTGACCCCGTACGCGCCCGTCGTCGACGGCGAGGTGCTGCCGACCACGCCCTGGCAGGCGCTCGCCGAGGGCTCCGCCCGGGACGTGGAGCTGGTCACCGGGCACAACCGCGAGGAGTTCCGCCTCTTCATCGCCCTGGGCGGCCGGCTCGGGCAGATCACCGCCGAGCAGGCGGACCGCGCCCTGCACATGTACGCCCCCGGCCCCGGCGGAGCCGACGCCTACCGCGCCGCCTTCCCGGACGCCTCGCCGGGCGAGCTGTACGAGCGGGTGCAGACCGACTGGGTGTTCGCCATGCCCACCCTGAAGCTGGCCGAGGCGCATCTGGCCGGCGGCGGACGGGCGCACCTCTACGAACTCACCTGGCCGGCACCTGGCCTGGACGGCGCGCTCGGCGCCTGCCACGGCCTGGACATCCCGCTGCTCTTCGGCACCTTCGAGGCCGACCTGGGGATGCTGATGTTCGCCGGGGCGCAGCCCGGTGAGGACGCGAAGGCGCTGTCGTCCCGGTTCCGGGCCGCCTGGACGGCGTTCGCCCGCACCGGTGACCCGGGCTGGCCCGCCTACGACACCGAGCGGCGGCTGGTGCAGGTGCTGGACACCGAGCCGCGCGTCGAGCCCTGCCCGGAGGAGGCCTCCCGCCGCCTGTGGGCGGACTACGAGTTCAGGCCCCTGCCACTGCTCTGAGACCGGCCCCTGTGCCCTCCTCGGGGCCTACAGCCCGCCCATCGGCTCGATGTCGGTCCGCACGGGGGTGCCCCACACGCGCAGCACCTCGTAGTCGGTGAACTCGTGGACCAGCCGGTAGGCCGTGGCGGGCCGGGGGCCGCGGCGCTGGGCCGCGAGGTACAGCTCGGCCTCGCGGCGGTCCCGGCGCGGCGTGCCGCACAGCTGCCAGGCCTGGCCGTTCCACGCCTCCGGCAGCCACCGCTGCTGCGGCTGCGGGCGGTCGCCGCGCACGCCGTAGCGGGACGGGGCCGGATCGGGCGACCGGTACTGCGGGGCGGGGCCGGCGTACTCGGCGCGGCGGGCGGCGCGGCGCCGGGTCTCGCACAGCAGGCACAGGTCCGGGGCGCTCTCGTCGACCGGACCGGTGGGGTGCTCGGGGCAGCGGGTGCGGGGCACCTCGGTGGTGACGGTCTCGTCCAGCAGCTCCAAGGCACGCTTGAGGTCCGCCCTCACCTCGTGCAGCCGGGCGTCCGGGGTGTCGGCGGAGAGCGCCTCACCGTGCTCGCCGAGCACCCGCAGGGCCCGGCCCAGTGCGGTGAGCTGCGCGTGGTTCATGGTGGTGTCTCCGTGGTCGGGTTCGCTTCAGTATCGCGTCCGCCCCGATCGGTGCGGAACACTGCCCGGATGACCACACTGGCTCATCTGCGCACCTACGCCCTGGCTCTCCCCGAGGCGGAGGAGGGCACCCACTTCGGCATGGTCGCCTTCTCGGTGCGGGGCAAGGGCTTCGTCTCGGTGACGAAGGACGGCCAGGTGCAGCTGAACCTGCCCGAGGACGAGACCGAGGCCGCCCTGGCGGCGCATCCGGCCGGTGAGCGCATCGTCCGGGCCGGGAAGACGATCGGTTTCCGCGTTCCGCCGGCCGACATCGACGGCCAGGCCCTGAACGCCCTGGTGCGGGCCGCCTGGGCCGGCCGGGCGCCCAAGAGGCTCGCGGCGGAGCTCGCCGCCTCCGAGGCCCCCTTCGAGACCGCCTCCGAGGCCGGGGCGGGCGAGTCCGGTTGCGACCTGCCCGCCGGCATCGGACGGCGGCGACGCGGGCCCTGCTCGGTGCGGGACTGACCACGCTGGACGACGTGGCCCGGCACACCGCGGACGAGCTGCCGGCCCTGCACGGCGTCGGCCCGAAGGCGGTGCGCGTCCTCACCGGGGCGCTGCAGCGGCAGGGCAGCCCGCTGCGCGGGTGACGGCCGGTGCGTGACTCGGGGAAGCCGAGCGGAGGTCCGGGTGCTCAGCTCCCCGCGGCCGCCAGGGCCGCCCGCAGGTGGCCCTGGGCGTCCTTGAGGAGGCGGGCGGCCGTCGCGGCGTCGACGCCGGTGAGGAGGGTGAGGATCGCGGGCTTGACCTCGCCGTCGGTGGCGGCCAGGGCGCTCTCGATCGCGGCGTCCTCCGCTCCGGTGGCGAGGGCGACGATGCGATGGGAGCGGGCGCGCAGCTTGGCGTTGGAGGCGCGGACGTCGACCATCAGGTTCCCGTAGGTCTTGCCCAGGCGGATCATGGTGATCGTCGACAGCATGTTGAGCACCAGCTTCTGGGCGGTGCCGGCCTTCAGACGGGTGGAGCCGGTGAGGAGCTCCGGGCCCACCACGACCTCGATGCCGTGCTCGGCCGCCGCCGCCAGCGCGCTGCCCGCGTTGCAGGACAGGCCCACCGTGAGCGCGCCCCGGGCGCGGGCCCAGGTGACGGCGCCGACGGCGTACGGGGTGCGGCCGGAGGCGGAGATGCCGACCACCGTGTCGTCGGCGGTGAGATCCAGTGCGGCCAGGTCCGCCTCGGCCAGCTCCCGCGAGTCCTCGGCGCCCTCGACGGAGGTGACCACGGCGTCGGGGCCGCCGGCGATGAGCCCGACGACCTGACCGGGGGCGGTGTTGAAGGTGGGCGGGCACTCGGAGGCGTCCAGCACGCCCAGCCGGCCGGCCGTGCCGGCGCCGGCGTAGATCAGGCGTCCGCCGTGCGCCATCCGGTCGGCGATGGCGTCGATCGCGGCGGCGATCTCGGGCAGCCGCTCGGCCACGGCGGCCGGCACGGTGGCGTCCTCGCCGTTCATCAGGCGGGCGATCTCGAGGGTGGGCAGCCGGTCGATGCCGGCCAGCTCCGGCCGGTAGGCCTCGGTGGTGAGGGATGCCAGCTCCGTGCGGACATCACGCGGGTCGGATGCAGAGGTCATGGGCGGGGCGGCTCTTTCGGGTCTCTTCTCGGCGGGGGCGGTGCGACATCCCAGGGGGCGCGGGGACCTGCCCGGCCGGCCCCCACCCGTACGCGGCTCACCACGGCGTCCCGGACACCCCTAGGGACCCTTGCGGCCGGCCCGGTGCCGGTGCGCCAGCGCCTCGTACGAGGCGGACAGCGCCGGCGCCGCCGACTCGTACGTCCGCTGCGCCACCCCGACGAACAGGCAGTCCACCACCAGCAGCTGGCCCGTGCGCGAGGACATCGCCGCCGGGCGCAGTTCGCTCTCCCGCGCCGTGGAGGTGGTCAGCACATGATCGGCGTACTGGGTGACCGGGCTGTCCGGCCGCCCGGTGATCGCCACCGTGGTCGCCCCGCGCTCGAAGGCGACCCGGAGCGGTTCGATGACGTCGCCGGTGGAACCGGAGTGGGTGATCGCGATGGCCACGTCACCCGAGCGCAGCTGCACCGCGTTGGTGACGGCGAGGTGCGGGTCGCTGTGGGCGTGGGCGATGAGCCCTATGCGCAGCAGCTTCTGGGTGAGGTCCTGGGCGACCAGCCCGGAGGCGCCGACGCCGTAGACGTCGGTCCGGCCCGCCGAGGCGAGCGCGGTGACGGCGGCGCCCAGCTGCACGGTGTCCAGCCCGGCCGCGGTGTCGGCCAGGGTCTGCTGCTCGTCGTAGGCGAGCTTGGCGACCACGTCGGCGATCGGGTCGTCCACCGCGATGTCGGTGGTGATGGCGGGCGCCCGGCCCGACTGCTGCTGGGCGGCGAGCCCGGCCAGGGCCAGGCGCAGATCGCGGTAGCCGGGGTAGCCCAGCAGGCGGGCGGTGCGCACGACGGTGGCCTCGCTGGTGCCGGTGAGCTCGGCGAGGCCGGTGACCGTGAGCGCCGCGCAGCCCGCCGGGTCGTTCGCGACGGCCTCCGCGACCCGCTGCATGGAGCGGGTCATCGACGGGGCCAGCGTGCGTACCTTGGCCGCGAGGGCGGCGGGCGCGGGCGGTGCTGAGGCGGAACCGCCGGGGCCGCGCTCAGTCGCGAAAATTTCCTTCACTTCACTGGTCACAGATGAAAGATATTTTCGGCTCTGTGGTGCGGTCAAGAGCGCGCACAATAGGGACATGACCCCCTCCGACCCGCACGGTACTTCGGGCGACGCCTCTCCCGCTGCCCACGTCAGCCCCTTGGAACAGGCGCTGCACGCGGCGCGCGCCCTGGTGCTCGCGGATCTGGTGGCGCGCGAGGTGGCCGAGGCGGACGTGGTCTCCCTGGTCGAGGAGTCCGTGGCCCAGCGCCGCTGGTGGGTCGAGCAGTGGCCGGAGGGCTCCGCCTATCTCGCCGGCCTGGTCGCCCAGGACGTGCAGGACGCCCTGCTGGAGCGGTACGGCCGCTGGCCGCTGTGCCCGGTGTGCGGCTCCGGCGCCCCGCACGCACTGGAGGTGGAACCGGAGCTCGGACCCGACCCGCACTGGGTGTGCACCAAGGCCGGCGTGAAGGTCGCGGCGGTCGGCGCGCTGGGCGCGGCGACGGGCGGCGGGGCGGCCGAGTCGTGACGCTCTACATCGACCCGCCCACCTGGCCGGGCCACGGCCGCCTCTGGTCGCATCTGGTCAGCGACCACTCCTACGAGGAACTCCACGCCTTCGCCGAGCGGCTCGGCGTCCCGCGCCGCGCCTTCGAGCGCGACCACTACGACATCCCCCGCCAGCGGTACGCCGACGCCGTGCGCGCCGGGGCGCGGGAGGTGAGCAGCCGCGAGGTGGTGCGGCTGCTGCACGCGGCTGGGCTGCGCCGGCGCAAGGGGGCCGTCTGGCCGGGCGGTTCACGTGACGTCCAGCCGGGCAGCTTGGGGAACTAGCAGAAGGGGCGATTCGCTGAACCTCCAGCCGAGCGGCCCGAGGAACTCGCAGCCGGCGGGTTCGCTGCGCTGAACCTCAGCTGACCTGTTCGCGGAACTCGTAGGTGAGGCGGGCGGAGTCGACCGACCGGACGAAGGCTACGAGGACGGCGGCACCGGCTGCGACAGCATTTCCAGCTCCCCGCGCATGTTGTGGCGGGCGGTGGCCTCCCAGTGCTCCCGGCCGTAGGGCGTGCGGAACAGGCGCGGCAGATCGAGGAGTTGACGCAGAACCGCGGCCCGGCCCTCGCGGAAGGCGTCCGCGGGCACGAAGTGGTACTCCTCGCGGACGGCCGCCGTGTAGTGGGCGTACGCCGAAGGCGGCGAGCCCAGGATCGCCAGGTCGGCGTCGCAGAGCACCTGCCCGTCGCGGTCGCCGTCGGCGGGATCGTGCGTGACGGTGAGCCGGACCAGCCGGGCCACCTCGGCGACCTTGTCCCCCGGCACCTCGGCCTCGGGCAGCGCCCGCTCGGCCAGCCGCGCCGACCGCTCCTCGTTCTCCGACCGCTCCGGCAGATACACCGCGTCGTGGAACCAGGCCGCCAGCCGCACCACGTCGGGGTCGTCGGCGTACGCCTGCAGCTCGTCGACGTGGTCCAGCACCGCGGTGAGATGCGCGACCGTGTGATAGTGCCGCCGCGGCTCCTGCCAGCGCCTGAGCAGATGGTCGGCGTAGGGCCCGGGGTCGGGACCCCCGGCGCCGCCGCGGGCACTTTCGAGGGCGCGGGCGAATCGGGCACGCAGGGCGTCGAGATCGGCCATGCGGTCCATTGTTCCCGCTGCGCGGGTATCCGTCGTTCCGGCCGCGCCGATCGCCGTCAGCAGCCGGGTAGCGGGCGGTGCACCGGCCGGATGGGCCGATCCTCGTACACGACGCCGCACCTGCTCCAGCATCGGTGGGGTGCTGCGGAGATCCACCTCGGCTCGCACCACCTTCCCCGGACCGCCGCCCTCCTGCGGCTCGACGGACAGCCGGCTCGCGAGGCTGGTCACCAGCCACAGGCCACGGCCCGCTTCCGCCTCGGGATTCCCGGGCGCGCACGGCCGGGCAGGCGGCAAGCGGTCGCCTCTGGTGTCGGTGACCTCGACACGTACCCGATCGCGGGCGGCGGTCAGCGTCAGGCGCAGGTGGAAGTCGCGGCCGGGGTCACGGCCGTGCGTCACGGCGTTCGCGACGAGTTCCGCCACCACCGAGGTCACCGTCTCGTTCACGTCCGAGTCGTACGGGAAGCCCCAGGCGTCCAGGCGATGGGAGGCGAGCCGCCGGGCCAGGCGGGCCCCGCGCGGCGTGGAGGTGAAGGCCATGGCGAACTGCGGCTCGGGGCCGGTGAGTTGCCCCGTCTTCCCGAACGAGGGAATTTCGGTCGTCATGCCGGTGAGCTTGGTGGCCCACACCTACGGTGACCAGTGACGAGCCCCTTACACAGCGTCGCTGTGGGGGTGTTGCGCGTGGCTGTCGGGGCAGGGAAGGGGACGGTCGATGGTGCAGATCACAGGGCAGCCGGCAGTGCGGGAAGCGGATCCCGCCGATGAACTTCTGCGGTGCTTCGGCCGGCAGACGAAGATCCTCCGCGAGCGGGCCGGGCTCACCCAGGCCGCACTTGCCGAGCGGATCGGGTACAGCGAGGCGCAGATCGCCGCGATCGAGCAGGGGCGCCGCATTCCACGGCCGGAGACCATCGACCGGCTCGACGGCCTGCTGGACGGCAACGGGCTGTTGACCGCCATGAAGCGGGCCGTGGCGCTTACGCGGTATCCGGCCTTCTTCCGTGACGCCGCGCGTATCGAGGAGGAGGCCGTCGAGTTCCACGCGTACGCGGTGCTCGCCGTGCCGGGTCTGCTGCAGACCGAGGAGTATGCGCGGACCATGTTCACCGTACGTCGGCCCCGGCGGCGCGAGGACGAGATCGAGGAGATGGTGGCGGCACGGCTGGCCCGTCACAGGATCTACGAGCGCAAGCCCGCGCCGACGCTGAGCTTCGTGATCGAGGAGTCCGTGCTGGAGCGGCCGTTCGGCGGGGTGGACGTGCTGCGCGGTCAGCTGGAGCACATCCGGCTGGTCGCGGAGAACCCCCATGTCGAGATCCAGGTCATGCCGACCCGGGTCGTCGATCACGCGGGCGCGGACGGGCCCTTCACGCTGATGACGCCGGACGGCGGAGAACAGGTCGCGTATGTCGAGAGTCAGGGCAACGGGCGCGTGATCACCAAGCGGGAAAGCGTACGCGGCTTCGCGGTGCGGTATGGAATCCTGCGGGCGCAGGCGTTGTCCCCTGCCGAATCCGTGCGTCACATCGAGAAGTTGCTGCAAGGAGACCTATGAACACCGAGCAGTCCCAGGCACAGCAGCTCCACTGGTTCAAGTCCAGCTACAGCGGTGGCGAGGGCGGCGAGTGCATCGAGGTCGCCGCTCTCCCCCACTCCGTCCGCGTCCGCGACTCCAAGGACACCGGACGGGGCTCCTTCGCCGTGTCTCCTGCTTCCTGGTCCGCCTTCGTCGACCACACCGGTCGCCGTCACTGACCGGAAACAGGCGGCGATCTTGGCGTGACGGCCGCCCGTCGGCTGCACCAGGTCCTCGGGCCGCTCCTTCGGGGCGGCCCGAGTGCCGTGTCGCGAGGTGTCCCTGCCAGGGGAATCGAGCCGCACTAGCGTGGGGGCATGACGACTCCTGCGGATGTGCAGAACGTACGTGACCCCGAGCTGCCCGGGCGGCTGCTGGCCGTGGAACGGGACGCGCTGATCCCCCTGCTGCGCAGCAGGGCGGAGGAGGACTTCGCGCTGCCGGTGGCGGCGTGCCCCGCGTGGACGGTGCGGGATGTGCTGGCGCACTGTTCGGCCGCGCTGACCCGGGTGGTGGAGAACCGCTTCGAGAAGGGGGCCTTCTCGCCCGAGTCCAACGACCGGGACATCGCCGAGCGGGCCGGGTGGAGCAACGCCCAGGTCGTGGACGAGCTGGAGCGCGGGATGACCGAGGCGGGCCCGGCGATCGCCAAGGCGGGCGGTGCGCTGGATCTGATCGCGCTGGGCGAGTGGGTGCACGCCGGTGATGTGCGCGTGGCCTTCGGCGAGCCCGGCGCGTACGGGGGCGCGGGACTGCCGTACGCGCTGGCGCTGCTGGCGCAGGCGACCACGGAGCGGGGCCATGTGCCGCTCCACGCCGACCTCGACGACGCGGACGAGCCGCTGCGGCTCGGGGACGCGACGGGGCAGCGGCCGCCGGCCCGGTTCATCGGGGACGGCTCGACGCTGGTGCGCCTGTACGCGGGGCGGCCGGTGGACCGGCCCTACGAGCTGGCCGGGGTGGAGGCGGCGGAGCTGAACATCCTCGGTGACTGATCGGGTGAGGGGCGTAGTCTAGATTGGACTAGACCTCTCGGGCCCTGTGGCCCGGAGCCGCCCGTAGCCGCCCGACGCCGAGGAATGGGGTCCCATGAGCAAGCGTGCAGTCCTGGAGGTGATCGCCCTCGACGTCGAGGACGCGGTCGCCGCCCAGGCCGGAGGTGCGGACCGCCTCGAGCTGGTCACCGACATGGCGGCGGACGGGCTCACGCCCTCGCCCCGGACGGTGGCCGCGATCCGCCGGGCGGTCGACCTCCCCCTGCGGGTGATGCTGCGGCTGGCGGACGGCTTCGCCGCGGGGGACGTGGGCCGGCTGGCCGGGGTCGCGGAGGAGATGCGGGCGGCCGGCGCCGAGGAGTTCGTGCTGGGCTTCCTGCACGCCGACGGGACTGTGGACCTGGACGCGGTGGAACGGGTCGTCGGTGCGCTGGACGGGTGCAGGTGGACCTTCCACCGGGCCATCGACCGGGCCGCGGACCGGGACGCGCTGCGCAAGCAGCTGGACGGGCTGCCGGGACTCGACACCTACCTGACTGCCGGGGCGGCGGACGGGGTGGACGCGGGCCTGCCGACGTTGGTGAGGGAAGCGGGGCTGAGGGGAGAGCCCGGGTACGAGCAGCAGCTCCTTGTGGGCGGCGGCCTGCGCCTCGATCACGTGCCGGCGCTGCGGGGGGCCGGGATCGAGGCGTTCCATATCGGCGGAGCCGCCCGGCCGGAGGGGTGGCGCGGTCCGGTCTCCGCGGAGGCGGTTGCCAGGTGGAGGGAAGTTCTGGACGGGTGAGAGGGGGGCGGGTTTCTGCGCGTTGCCGGGTGCGGGTGGGTGGTGGCTGGTCGCGCCCGCGCGGCGGAGCCGCACATTGATACGGCCCCGCGCCCCTTTAGGGAGTTGCTGTTCCGCTCGTAGCCCCTGAGGGAGTTGCCGTTCCGCTCGTACGGTCCGTGGATGCGGGGGAGTTGATCAATCCGTCAGCTGCTCCGGCAGGGGTGCGGTGTGGGTGATGATCAGGCCGGAGACCGCACGGGTGAGGGACACGTAGAGGCGGCGGAGGCCGGTGGGTTCGTCGGGCTCGGCGTCGATCACGGCCGCCGGTTCGTCGAGGACGACGTAGTCGTATTCCAGGCCTTTCGCCAGGGAGGCGGGGACCAGGGTCAGGCGGGTGCCCTCCGTGGTCTCCTCGCCCGGGGCCAGGTGCGGCAGGCCCGCCGCCGCGAGGGCCTCGGCCAGCTGCGGGATCCGGGGGTCGGCGGCGATCAGGCCCACGGAGCCCTCGTTCTCCAGCAATTCCTCGCAGGCGGAGACGACTTGGGACGTCTGCGTGATGCTGCGGATCTCGAAGAGGCCCGGGTTCTCGCGGATGGAGGTCACCGGGGTCAGGCCCGGGGCGATGTGCGGGAGCAGGCGGGAGGCGTAGGTGATGACGTCCGTGGGGACGCGGAAACCGGCCGTGAGTTCCTCGATCGCCGCGTCCGGCTTGCCCAGGTGGGCCAGGGCCTCCTGCCAGCTGCGGGTCGCCCACGGGGTGGTGCCCTGTGCCAGGTCTCCGAGGACGGTGGCCGAACCGGTGGAGCAGCGGCGCCCGACCGCCCGGTACTGCATGGGGGAGAGGTCCTGCGCCTCGTCGAGGACGACATGGCCGAGGGACGGGGTGCGCTGGATCAGATCGGCCGCCTCGTCGATCAGTACGGCGTCCGCCGCGGTCCACTTCGCCGACTTCACCGACCGCGCGGGCTTTGGCCACAGGATCGCCTTCCGCTCGTCCTCCTCGAGCAGTCCGGCGGAGTGCTCGGCCAGGAACTCCGCGTCGCCGAGCAGGCGCATCACCAGCTTCGCCGGGTCGACCTGCGGCCAGATCGCCTTCACCGCCGCCTTCACCGCGCTGTTGCGGGCCACCGCGTCCTGCACCCGGTCGTCCGGCGCCTCCCCGGCCCGCTCCATCTGCACCAGCACGGCATGCGCGATGCGCTGCGGCAGCGCATCCCGGGCGGCGCCGTAGCGGATGTCCCGCTCCAGCAACTGCCGGACGATCTCCTCGAGTTCGTACGCCGGGACGCGCCAGCGGCGGGAGCCGCGGACCACGACCACCGGTTCCGTGGGCATGGTGACGTGGGAGTAGAGGGCCCGGCGCAGGACCTCGGCCATGCGCGCGTCGCCCTTGACGGTCGCCGCCCGCGTGTCGTCGGTGGCGCGCACCTCGACGTGGGCGACCAGGTCGTCCACCGTGGCCTGCGCGACGGTCAGCTCGCCCAGTGCGGGCAGCACCTGCTCGATGTAGTGCAGGAAGGAGCGGTTGGGGCCGACGACCAGGGTGCCCGTGCGGGCCAGGCGCTCGCGGTGCGCGTAGAGGAGGTAGGCGATCCGGTGCAGGCCGACGGCGGTCTTGCCGGTGCCGGGACCGCCCTGCACGCAGACGCTGCCCGCCAGGCCGGACCGCACGATCTCGTCCTGCTCGGGCTGGATGGTGGCGACGATGTCCCGCATCGGGCCCACGCGCGGGCGCTCGATCTCCTGCTGGAGCAGCCTGCTGGTCCGCGCCGCCTCCGCCGGGTCCGACAGATGCTCGTCCTCGTAGGCGGTGAGCTCGCCGCCGGTGTAGCCGAAGCGGCGGCGCAGCGCGATGTCCATCGGGTCCTTCTTGGACGCCCGGTAGAACGGCTGGGACACCGGCGCACGCCAGTCGATCACCATCGGGTCGCCGTCCGCGTCGTGCACATGGCGGCGCCCGATGTAGAAGGACTCGCCCTGCGCGCCCTCCGCCTTCTCGACGCCGGGGGCGTGCAGATAGTCGAGGCGGCCGAAGAACAGCGGGGTGTCGCTGAGGTCGGCGAGCGCCTTGATGCGCTGCTCGATCTGGCGCTGGAGGACTTGGGCGTTGACCCAGTTCGCGGTGACGTCGCTGATGTCGAGGGCCTCGACGTCCTCCCGCATCGCGCGCAGGGCGGCACGGGACGCGGCGAGATGGGCGCGCTCACGGGACAGGGGGTCGGCGCTGGACAAGGGGGTGCCTCCGAAGGACCTGTGCGAGGTGGGCATGCGAGATGCCGGCCGGTTTCCGTCCGGTCGGCGGCACTCCGTGAAGGGGAGGCGGGCAAGGGCGGTGATTTTAGGACGGAGCGGGGCGGGCGCCCAATGAATTTCCGGCGCCCTCCGGCACACTTGGCCCGGCCGACCCCTAGGGGGCGTGTCCGTCCGGCGGCGGGAGGCGGGCGCTGTCCGCCGGCCGGGAGATGTACACGCGGGCCTCGGGAATGGGGCCTTCGGACCGATGCTCCAGGGGCGCCGGCGGAGTCACCATGGAGACATGAGTGCAGCAGCCATCCACCCAGCCACCCCACCGGGCCGGCCACCGGCCGGCGCGACCCCGCTACGAGGCGAACACCACCACCCGCTCGGCGACGCCCTGCGTGCCGTCAAGGTCTTCCTGCGCGCCGCCTTCGACGTCATCGTCCTCGGCGAGTACGCCGAGGAGGCCGGCGTCCGCCGCAAGGACCCCACCCGCTCCTGAGCACACCGTTACATGAGTACTCCCACCCCCTCCGACTGAGTACCCCGACCGGTGCGCGGGCGCCGGCTGTGCGGCTTCACTGCCGGTATGAGCCATTCGAGCCCTCACCCGATCACTCCGAACCCCGCAGTCCTGCTCCCGGCGGCCGACCACGATCGCCGAGCCCGGGTGGCGCCGGCCGTCGCGACCGCGCTGTTGTTCTTCCTCGGCCCAGCCGCGCTGTTCTTCGGAGGGCTCTCTCCCATGGCGACGGACGCCTGCGGCCCCGACAACTGCTCGCAGGCGCTCATGACCCGGCTGACCCTGATCGACGGCGCGATGTTCTACGGCGGTCTGCTGACCCTCGGGGCGTGGGTCACCTCGTGGGTGCTGCCCTGGACGCACCGCTGGTCGATGTGGCGGGCGCTGGTGGCGGCCCTGTCGCTGATGCCGTCCCTGTTCGTGCTGATGCTGGTGATGAGCCTGCCGCAGGGGTAGGACGCCGGAGCGCGGACGCTCAGCTCTCCGCGAGGAGTTCGTCCGCGTCCATGATCCGGTAGGCGTAGCCCTGTTCGGCGAGGAAGCGCTGGCGGTGGGCGGCGAAGTCCTGGTCGATGGTGTCGCGGGCGACCACCGAGTAGAAGTGCGCCTGATGGCCGTCCGCCTTGGGGCGCAGCACGCGGCCGAGCCGCTGGGCCTCCTCCTGGCGGGAGCCGAAGGTGCCCGAGACCTGGATGGCGACCGTCGCCTCGGGCAGGTCGATGGAGAAGTTCGCCACCTTCGACACGACCAGGACGTTGATCTCGCCCTTCCGGAACGCGTCGAACAGCTTCTCCCGCTGCGCGTTGGACGTCTCACCCTTGATCACCGGCGCGCCCAGGTGCTCGCCGAGCTCGTCGAGCTGGTCGATGTACTGGCCGATCACGAGGATCTGCTGGCCCTCGAACCGCCGGACGATCGCCTCGGCGACCTTCCGCTTGGTGTCCGTGGTGGCGCAGAAGCGGTACTTCTCCTCGACCTCGGCGGTGGCGTAGGCGAGCCGCTCGGAGTCGGTGAGGTTGACGCGGACCTCCACGCAGTCGGCGGGCGCGATGTAGCCCTGCGCCTCGATCTCCTTCCACGGCGCGTCGAACCGCTTGGGGCCGATGAGCGAGAAGACGTCCGACTCGCGGCCGTCCTCACGCACCAGCGTGGCGGTCAGGCCCAGCCGGCGCCGGGCCTGGAGGTCGGCGGTGAACTTGAAGACGGGCGCGGGCAGCAGATGCACCTCGTCGTAGACGATCAGACCCCAGTCCCGGGAGTCGAACAGCTCCAGGTGCGGGTAGACACCCTTCCGCTTGGTGGTCAGTACCTGGTACGTGGCGATGGTGACGGGACGGATCTCCTTCTTCGTCCCGCTGTACTCGCCGATCTCGTCCTCGGTGAGCGAGGTGCGCCGCACCAGCTCGTGCTTCCACTGGCGGGCCGAGACGGTGTTGGTGACCAGGATCAGCGTGGTCGACTTCGCCTGCGCCATCGCACCGGCCCCGACCAGGGTCTTGCCCGCGCCGCAGGGCAGCACGACGACACCGCTGCCGCCGTGCCAGAAGTTCTCCACCGCCTGCTTCTGGTAGGGCCGGAGCTTCCAGCCCTCCTCGCGCAGCTCGATCGGGTGCGCCTCACCGTCGACGTACCCGGCGAGGTCCTCGGCGGGCCAGCCCAGCTTCAGCAGCACCTGCTTGATCTGCCCGCGCTCCGAAGGGTGCACGGCGACCGTGTCCGGGTCGATCCGGGCGCCGACCAGCGGGGCGATCCGCTTGGAGCGCAGCACCTCCTCCAGGACCGGCCGGTCGGTGGTGGTGAGGACCAGCCCGTGCGCCGGGTGCTTGACCAGGCTGAGCCGGCCGTAGCGGTCCATGGTCTCGGCGATGTCGACCAGCAGCGCGTGCGGCACCGGGTAGCGGCTGTACTGCACCAGCGCGTCGACGACCTGCTCGGCGTCATGGCCCGCCGCCCGCGCGTTCCACAGGCCCAGCGGGGTCACCCGGTAGGTGTGGATGTGCTCCGGGGCCCGCTCGAGTTCGGCGAACGGCGCGATGGCGCGACGGCAGTCGTCGGCCTGCTCGTGGTCGACCTCGAGGAGCAGGGTCTTGTCGGACTGGACGATCAGCGGACCATTCACGCGCGGCTGCCTTTCTGCGACGGGCTCGGCACGGGCACACACGGCCAAACGTCCAGTCTGCCTGATCGTCCGCCCGCCGGGGCCGGAGCGGGCGAGCTACTTCAGCGCGGGCAGCGTGAGGTTGTTCACCAGCGGTCCCTCGACCTGGACGCCCTCGGTGACCAGCGGCTCCCCGCCGGTGACGGGCAGGGGCAGCGGCAGCCGGGGCGAGCCCGGCGAGCAGGACACAGGCGGTGGCGGTGCCGAGGGCGAGCGCGAGAGCGAGCGGGAGACGCACGGGCGGCCTTTCGCTTGTCGCCGGAAACCTTGCACGGGGACGGGCCGGTCCCGGGGACAGGGACCGGCCCGCGAGAACGAGAACGGAGTAGGCGTCTGAGCGCGTCAGAGAGTCACGCCACCGCCGAGGTCGATGCCGACCGCCGCCGCGTCCGCGGCCAGGGCGCCGAGCAGCGCCACGGTGGAGGTCAGTACGGCAGCGACCCGACGAACGGCACGTCGCATGGGGACTTCCTTCCTGTTGCACACGAACGGGGCCCGGCTGATCCCCGGTCGGCTCATCCCGGCCCGTTCAGGGACACCCGGTGGCTGCCCCGCGGCCGGCGCCGGAATGCGGACACGCCCCCAAGCTCGCCCGGTCGTTGGAAGTCTCCGGCGTGGCGTGCATGAAGTCCGCCGTACACCCGTAGGTGTGAGGCCCGCCGGGGTGTCAGGCGGGCATACGGCGGACCCGGTCAGTCGTCCTCGGCCAGCTCCGCCACGCCCGTGATCCGGTGCAGCGGGTACGTCCGCACCTCGTCGGCGGTGTGGTCGTACGCCGTGACGAAGCCGCCCTCGACGCGGATCGGGGCGATGACGCGCTGGCTGGCGGCGCCCTCGGCGTTGACGTAGCCGATCCACAGCGCCTCGCCGGTGAGGACGGCCGCCTGCATGGCGGCGAGGGTCTCGGCGGCCGTCGTGCGCGGCAGCCCGCCGCTGCCGCTGCCGCCGCCCCCGGAGCCGTCCGGGGCGATCTGCTTGCGCGGCGTCGTGGAGGCGCGGTCACCGGCGCGGATGGCGCGGATCGCGGCCGTCAGCAGCGTGTCGTCGGGGACGGGAGGCCCCTCCGGCACCGGCTCGGGGGCCGAGCGCGGCGGGGTGCGGTAGGCGTGGGCGCGGCTGATCAGCACATCGCCCTCCGCCGATTCGGCGGCCGGCGCGAACCCCATCGCGCGCAGCCCCTCCAGCAGCGCGGCCGGGTCCGTCTGCGCCGCGAGGACGGTCGGCGCCAGCCGGCGCAGGCCCAGGCCGGCGGCCCTCCGGTCGGCGAGGATCTCGTTCAGCATCGCGTCGTCGTCGCACCGGACGTACGCCGAGGCGGCGCCGACCCGCAGCTGCCCGTGCCGCCGGGCCACGTCGTCGATCAGGTACGTCAGCGGCTGCGGCACCGGGGTGCGGGAGTGCTCGGCGAGGAAGGCGTGCAGATCGGCGGCGGTCTGCCCGGCGTCCAGCGCGCGCCGCACCGAGCCCGGCGTGAACCGGTAGACGGTCGCACCGCCCTTGGACTCCACGTCCGCCAGCACGCCCAGCATGTCGGCCAGCGGCCGCTGCAGCGGCCCCGGCGCGACCGCCGTCAGGTCGGCCTGGAGCAGTACATGGTCCAGCGGCTCGGGCAGCTGGGGCGCGAGCAGCCGGGCGGCGGCAGCGGAGGCGGCGGCCTGCTCGGCCGGCGGCAGGGGCGTGAGCGGCGGGGCGGGCCGGTGATGCACCGGCAGCTTGTCGCCGGGGCCCTCCGGCTCGGCCTCCGGCTCCGGTGGCGCGGGCGCGCCGATCAGCGCCCGCCCGTGCGCGGACAGCGCCCCGCGCCCGGTGATCCCCAGCAGTTCCGCCTCGGAGAGGGTCCAGCGGGCGATGCGGGTGCGCAGGTCGTCGCCCGTGTCGCCCCCGGTGTTCTGCCCGCCGCGGCTGTTCTGCCCGCCGCCGCTGTTCTGCCCGCCGCGCAGCGGCCGCTCCCAGTGCAGGCGCGCCAGGACCGACTCCGGGACCGGCGCGGCACCCGCCGGGAGCCCGGCCAGCAGGGCCAGCACCCGGTGGCGCACCTCCGGGGCGGCCGAGCGGTCGAGGCCCGGGCCGAGCGCGGACAGCGCGCGGTCCTTCGCGTCCCGGCCGCCGACCAGCCCGGAGACGCGGGTCGCCGTCAGCCAGGCGGTCGCCAGGCGGGCCCAGCGCTCGGCGGCGGGCTGCTCGCGCCACTCGTCATAGGCCGGGGTCGCCGCGTACCGCTCGTCCGCCTCCCCGTCGGAGGCGATCAGCCCCGCCGCGTACGCCAGCTCCACCCAGAACGCGGCGACCGGCTCCGGCACGTCCAGGGCGACGGCGGTGCGCTTGAGGTCCCGCACGCTCAGGCCCCCGGCCCGCAGCACCGAGGGGCCGCCCTCGTCCCAGTCCTTCAGCAGCTCCTCGACGGTGGCCAGCGCGGTGTACGCCTGGGCGGCCGCCGCCGCGTCCACAACCTGTGGACGGTGCGCCGCCGCGGTCTCCACCGGCGGCGGCACCGGCTCCGGCGTCCGGTGCGCGCGGCCGCCGCGCAGATGCAGCGCCACCTCGCGGGGCAGCACGACCGTGCCGGGCGCGGTCGGCAGCAGCAGCCCCCGGTCCAGCAGCCAGCGCAGCCTGGGCGCCGGGTCGGCGGTGACCTGCCCGTACGGCGGGCCCCACACCAGCCGTTCCAGCACCTGGAGCGACTCGGCCGGCGCCCCGGCGAGCAGCGCCGCCATCCGCCGGCGGTCGGTGAACAGCTCGGTCAGCGCGGCCACCGCGGACACCGAGTCGTGGGTGGACGGCAGCCCCACGGCCGCGAGGATCTCCTGGATGCGCCCCGGCGACATCCCGGCGGTGGCCTCCTGCACGGTCGGCCCCAGACCGGTCGGGGACGGATGCTGCGGCGACGGGGACAGCAGCTCACGGGCGGTGCGCACCAGCCGCAGCCGGTCGTCGCCGCCCCACACCAGCGCCTGCTCGCGCAGCGTGCCCAGCGCGTGCGGCAGCGCGGCGGCGACCGCCGGGTCACCCTCGTCGCCCGCCATCAGGCCGAGCAGTTCCTCGTACGTCGCCGGGTCCGGGGCCACGGCGAGCGCCTCCGCGGTCTGCAGCGCGAACCGGTCCAGCCGCTCCAGCGCGCGCACCACCGAGGCGCGGGTCCCGGCGCGGGTGGCCAGCTGGGTCAGGTCGGTCGGCACGGGCGTGATGAGGTCCGGCCTGCTGCGCAGCAGCGCGGCCAGGGAGGCGTCGTCCCGCCCCCTGAGCGCCTCCGCCAGGGAACGGGGGGCCGCGGCCGACGAGGCCGGCACGGGCTTGTCCTCGGTGCTCATCCGACTCACGGTAGCGGGTGGCCACGCCGCGGGGGGCCCGGGAGTTGGGTCGGCCGGTGCGACTCGCGATACGGTCGTGCGACCGGGTGTCCCAACACTTCAGCCCCGGAGGGGACTTCGTGGGTATCGAGAGTGACCAGGTCGTCTACGAGTATCTGAGCCGGGTCGGCGACGTGGCGCAGCAGCGGCAGTTGCCGTCGGCGGACCGCATGCGGCTGGTCGCCCGGCTGCGGGACGAGATCGACCGGCGGCGCGCCAGGGCGGTCGTCGACTCACCGGCAGCCGTCCGCCGGATCATCTCCCGCCTGGGGACGCCGGACGAGGTGGTGACGGCGGCGTCCGAGGGGGCGCAGGGTTCTCCGGCGCCGGCCGCTCCGGCGCCGCGGGCGGCGGTGCCGCTGCAGCGGGACGGTGAGCGAGGTGAGCGGGGCGAGCGGGGCAGGGTCGGCAAGGGCGTACTCCGGAAGGTCATCCCCCGCACCCGCCCCGCGGACCAGCCGGACGGCGGTACGGAGGCGGCCTCTTCCACTGCGGCCGCGACCCCGGCCGCTCGGGAGCGAACGGACGGACCCTCCCCGCCCCACCGGGCCGGCATGGACGAGATGGGGGACACGTCGCGGCCCGACTGGTGGCAGGTGGACCGCGGTCCGCTCGGGGTGGGCGACGAGGTGCCCGGATTCACCGGCGGAATCGAGATCCCCGAACTCCTCAGGCCGCCGCAGCCGAGGCAGACGGAGGAGAAGCGGGCGGAGCCGGAGACCGAGGGCGAGCTCGAGGCCGAGGCCGAGGTCGAGACTGAGAGGACCCGGCGCCGTAGCCTGCGCCTGCTCTCCCGTCAACGCAGCTGGCAGAACCCCATGCTCCTGCTCGCCGCCGGGCTGCTGGTCGCGGGGACGGTGCTGGGGAATCTCTTCGTCCTGCTCTTCGGCTGGCTGATCGCGTACGCCTCGCGGCGGCTGACCCCGGCGGAGGTCAAGTGGGCGGTCGTCATCCTGCCGGGCCTGGCGCTCACGTCGGGCGTGGTGTGGCTGTGGGGCCGGACCAACCGCGGCTGGGGCGATCCGATCGCCGAGGGCGCGATGAACGAGGCGATCGCCGAGACCTGGCCCTGGGTCGTCCGGGGCGCCGCCCTCGCCTCCGCGGTCTTCCTCGTCTGGCGCTCCCAGCGCCGCAGGTGAACCGGGTTTTTGCCGGCCGGGGGTGACTGGTGCAACCCGACGCCTCAGGTGACCGGGTTCTTGCGGACCGGGGGCAGGTGGCGCGACCCGGCGCCACCGCGTCACCGCCCGCGCCCACCCGTGCCGCCCTGCGGCACGACTGCCCGCGGATGGGCGGGCCAGTCCACCCGCCGACTCCACTTCGCCGGCGGCACGCCGCCCGGTTGGGCGAGGCCGGCCGTCCTCCCGTCGACGTCACGGCACCCCTCGCTGCCTACTGCCCTGCGGGGTGACGCGAGCGCCCGCCGTTGGCCGGCTGAGCGGACCGTGGCGGCGACGGTCCGACTCGGCCTCCGCGGCCATGCGTGCCGCCTGGGGCGATGGGGGTCCCCCGCTCGAGCGAAGCCGAGAGTGGGGGAGGGTGGGCGCGGGCGGTACCCCGTTGGCGCCGGGGTGCGCCGCCTGCCCCCGGCCTGCACGCGCGCCGGGCGGCCTCGCAATCGGGCCCGGCCGTCGGAAGGCGACGCGTACCGCCCTGGACAATGGCACCCATGGCTTCCACCGACGTGAACGTCTCCCCGCCCGGTCCCACCGTGGGATTCGATCTCGACATGACCCTGATCGACTCCCGGCCAGGGATCCGCGCCTGCTACGTCGCGCTGGCGGAACGCACCGGCACCCGTATCGACGCCGACCTCGCCGTCACCCGCCTGGGCCCGCCCCTGACGGAGGAGATGGCGAACTGGTTCCCCGCCGAGCAGGTGGAGGAGATGGCGGCGATGTACCGGGCCATGTACCCGGCGTACGCGATCGAGCCCACGCTCGCCCTGACCGGCGCCCGTGAGGCGATCACCGCCGTGCAGGAGGCCGGCGGCCGCGCCCTCGTCGTCACGGCCAAGCACGAGCCGAACGCCAAGCTGCACCTGGAGCACCTCGGCCTCGAGCCGGACGCCGTGATAGGCGACCTGTGGGCCGAGCAGAAGGCCGTCGCCCTGCGCGAGCACGGCGCGTGCGTCTATGTGGGTGATCACGTGGGAGACGTGCGCGGAGCCCGGGCCGCCGGCGCGGTCTCCGTGGCGGTCGCCACCGGGCCCTGCGACCCCGACGAGCTCCGCGCGGCCGGCGCGGACGTAGTACTACCGGATCTGAAAGAATTTCCCCGGTGGTTTTCGGACTACTGCTCCGGCTACCGTCCCGCCCGGGCCTGACGCCGCCCCGCCGCGACCGAGCGCAGAACCCCCGCGCCTGCCATCAGGAATCCGACCGCCATGAGCATGCTCAATCCGAACATGTACGTCGGAAAGGGCTCCGTTCCGAGGAACAGCGGGGCCACCGTGACCAGTGTGGCCACAGCGCCGATGAAGAAGACGATGGCACCGGCACGGACCAGACCGTCACCGGGCGCGGCGGAATTCGCTTGGGTTTTGTCACGCACCCGACCAGGGTAGTTCCCAGCGCGTAGGGAACAACCGGGTGACGTCTTGTCACCGGCCTGAAGACCATTAGCCTTGGTACCGGCGGGTCACCAGGCCCGCCCGAGTGCTATCAAGAGCCGTTTCAGAAGCAGTTTTCCGACGAGTACGAGGACGAGGACAGACGTGCCTACCGGCAAGGTCAAGTGGTTCAACAGCGAGAAGGGCTTCGGCTTTCTCTCCCGTGACGACGGCGGCGACGTCTTCGTGCATTCCTCGGTCCTCCCCGCCGGAGTCGAGACACTCAAGCCGGGGCAGCGCGTGGAGTTCGGCGTGGTCGCCGGGCAGCGGGGTGACCAGGCCCTGTCCCTGACGCTCCTGGAGACCCCGTCGGTCGCGGCGGCCCAGCGCAAGAAGCCCGACGAGCTGGCCTCCATCGTCCAGGACCTGACGACGCTCCTGGAGAACATCACCCCGATGCTGGAGCGGGGCCGCTACCCCGACAAGGCGGCCGGCAAGAAGATCGCCGGCCTGCTGCGCGCCGTCGCCGACCAGCTGGACGTCTGAGGCCGGGCCCCGAGCCGGGGCCCGGCCTACGGGAAGCGCAGGGCGTCCGGGCCGAGGGGCGGGACCAGTCCCTCGGCCGCCGCACGGGTGAGCAGCCCCCGCACGGCGGCGTAGCCGTCCTCGCCGAGCGCGGCGGTGAATTCGTTCACATACAGCCCGATGTGCTGGTCGGCGACGGCCGGGTCCATCTCCTGGGCGTGCTCCATCACGTACGGGCGGGAGGCGGCGGGGTCGTCCCAGGCCATCCGGACCGAGGTGCGGATGGCGTCGGCGAGCCGCGTCAGCGCCTCCGCGCCCAGCGACCGCCTGGCGATGATCGCGCCCAGCGGGATCGGCAGCCCGGTGGTGTGCTCCCAGTGCTCGCCCATGTCGGCGAGCTTGTGCAGGCCGTAGTTCTGGTAGGTGAAGCGCGCCTCGTGGATGACGAGCCCCGCGCGGACCTTGCCGTCCCGCACGGCCGGCATGATCTCGTGGAACGGCATCACCACGATCCGGCCCACCCCGTCCGGCAGCACGTCCGCCGCCCACAGCCGGAACAGCAGATACGCCGTCGACTTCTCGCTCGGCACGGCGACGGTGCCGCCCGCGAGGTCCGCCCCCGGCTCCCGGGTCAGCACCAGCGGCCCGCAGCCGCGGCCCAGCGCGCCTCCGCAGGGCAGCAGGGCGTAGTCGTCCAGGACGTACGGCAGCACCGCGTAGGACACCTTCAGCACGTCGGACTCGCCGCGCTCGGCCATGCCGTTGGTGATGTCGATGTCGGCGAAGGTGACGTCCAGCTCTGGCGCGCCGGGGACGCGGCCGTGGGCGAGGGCGTCGAAGACGAAGGTGTCGTTGGGGCAGGGCGAGTACGCGATCCGCAGCCGCTGCCGCTCGTGCTGCTCACCGCTTGTGCGGGGCCGCTCGTGCTGCTCACCGCTTGTGCGGGGTCGCTCGTGCTGCTCACCGCTTGTGCGGGGTCGCTCGTGCTGCTCACCGCTTGTGCGGGGTCGCTCGTGCTGCTCACCGCTTGTGCGGGGCCGCTCGTGCTGCTCACCGCTCGTGCACTGCCGCTGGTGCTGTTCACTGCTCATGCGGGTTCCAACTCTGCAGGACGGGCGCGAGCTTCCCGAAGCCCTCGGTGAGGGCGCTCAGGGCGTCGCCGATGCGCCAGGCGGCGCGGTCGCGCGGGCCGACGGGGTTCGACACCGCCCGCAGCTCCAGCACCGGCACGCCGTGCGCGGCGGCGGCCTCCGCGACCCCGAAGCCCTCCATCGCCTCGGCCAGCGCCCGCGGGTGGCGGGAGCGCAGCTCGTCGGCGCGGGCGGCGGTGCCGGTCACCGTGGAGACGGTCAGGACGGTGCCGGTGAGCGCGCCGGTCGCGGCGGCGGCGTCGCGCACCAGGGCGGCCGGCGGGCGGTGGGTGACGGTCCCGAAGCCGAGGCCGGTCACCGGCACGAAGCCCTCGGCGGTCTCGGCGCCCAGGTCGGCGGCGGTGATCTCGTCGGCGAGGACGAGGGAGCCGAGGGGCGCCCGCGGGG
>NZ_BAAAIZ010000033.1:135888-189202 GCF_039526425.1 Streptomyces thermospinosisporus | reverse complement strand
GACCCTCACGAAAGATCGAGGCTAGAAGCCCGTACAGGGCGGCGTATCGGCATGGGACAGGTTGATGACCTACAACAGCGCGTGCATGGGCTCAGGCTGGCTGATGACGTGCTGGCAGGTGGTGACCTAATCCGCCCGGCGCTCAGGGAACTCCGCTCAGCCGTAAAGCTGTACCGGGAAGGCAGCCACACCAGCGAAGTGGGGCGGCAATTGCTGCGCCAGATCGGGGAGTTGGCACAGATTGCCGGATGGATTGCCAGTGATGCCGGACAGCACGAAGAGGCAGAGCGCATCTACCGGCTAGGAATCAGCGCGGCAAGGCAGGCTGAGGACCACACCCTTGCCGGGAACATTGCCGGGTCACTCGCCTACCAGCTCAGCAACACGGGGCGGGAATCCGAAGGGCTCACGCTGGCACAAGCCGCCCTGAATGACGCTGGCAGCGAAGCACCACCGAAAGCCCGCGCGCTGTATCTGGACCGGGTGGCATGGGCTCACACGAAAGCCGGGGGCGTAGCCAACGGGCAGCAAGCCATGCGCGCGCTGGGGGAAGCCGGGCAAGCGCTCAGCGAAGACAGCCCCGGGACGGAATCGCCTGCCTATCTGTACTGGGTGGATGCCGGGGAACTCCGGGTGATGGAATCCCGGGTCTACACAGAGCTTCACCGACCCTTGCGCGCTGTGCCCCTGCTCCGGGAAGTCCTCAGCGGCTATGACGCCACCCACACCCGGGAAATGGCCTTGTACCTGTCTTGGCTTGCCGTGGCGCTGGCCGATGCCAACGAACCAGAAGAGGCGGCAGCCGTAGCCGAGCGGGTCATTTCCCTGGGAGCTGACACGCCGTCAGAAAGAGTGGCCGAACGGGTGCGCGTCATTCTCAGCCGGTTGCAGGAGTACGCAGACGTGCCGGAAGTTTCCGCGCTACTCGCCGAGCACCAGGCAGCCTAGAAACACAGAAAGCCCCGTACCGGCCACCAGTCAGGCAGCGGGTACGGGGCTACGGTCATGCGGTCATTGCCAGGTATCGACGGCCGGTCCGTTCGGACACTCCGAAATGGTCAGCCACCATGCGACCGGTCACAGGGCGGCCATGCCGAGATTCGAGAACGGCCACGGCTGCCCGAATGTCCTCAGCGGAAGGCGGAGTAACCGGGGACGTGTCCGGCGCGCTGTCTTCGAAATCGACCCACAGGTCATCCGGCGGCCAGCTATCCGAAAAGCCCTGTGCGCCGTCCTGAGGGGCCGAAGCCGGCTCGGGGGCGGAATTCCTGCGGAAAGACCCATCAGGCGCTCAGACGGGCGCTCAGCGCTTTCCTCGCGGTGCATTCGCCAGACGGTCAGCGGGAAGACGGCATGCAGTCCGGCGGACACCCAGGTATCAACGGCGGCCAGGGATTCCGTCGTGAGGACACCAGCCACATTCGCGGCCACAGCAACGGCCACGCTCAGGGCAACATCACGGCCGGACCGGACGGCCCAGATCATGAATAGGTCAATGGCCACGGGCACGGCCGGAGCAACGGTCTCGGGCACGCCATGAGACAGCGCTAGGTCACGCTCAACGGCAAAGCTGATGACCATGGCCGCAGCAAGGGCCGCGTACCGGACAAGGTCAGTGAAAGGCAGTCGTCATTCGGTATCAGCCCAATCGGTCACGCGCTGGTGTTCCTCCGGCATCTGGAAATCGTCGTCAGCGGAGCGCCGGGCAAATTGGCGCCGGGTGCGCGCTGCCAGGAAGGCCCGCCGTTCGTTCCAGGGGACTTCCCATAGGGGTCGGCTTAGTTCGTCGTCAGGCAGCCCCAGAAAGGCGGCTAGTTGGGTCTGATAGTCGGGGCTCATGGTCACTCTCAGGGCATAGGAAAGCCCCGGCCAGTGAATGACCAGGGCTGCAAACGCTCCAAGCTGCGGCGCTAGCATTTTGCCTCCCTGCCGGTCAGTCTCTGAGGGGGAAGGGGGTCACCCCCCAGGGGGGAGGGCTCAGCGGAAATCAGAACGGCGGAACGTCATTGGGATTCGGCGGCTGAGGCTTCACCTTCTCGGCTGCCCAACCACCAGGCTGGTTCTTCGCGGTCTCGCTGTCATGGCATGGCTTGCACAGTGGCCGAAGGTGCTTAGGTGCATCAGGGTTCGGCTCATGCCGTGCCTGCAATTGCTTGCGACTCAGCGGCCAATGGTCAGCGATAGTCGCTTGCCGACCGCACAACACACACCATGGATTGGCATACAGGTAAGCCCTGCGCTTGCGCTGCCAGCCAACGTCATAACCACGCTTGCTCGCGCTGCCTCGCTGTTGCTCACGCTGCCTCTTGTGCTCAGGACATGGGCCACCATTCGTTAGCTCACTGCACCCAGGCTGACTGCACGGCGTTCTAGGTTTCCTTGGCATATCTGCACTCCGAGATAAGGGGGGCACCTACGGATATCCGTAGGTGGGGGTTAGCTACAGCACAGGGGGCGGCAACGTCACTGAGCGGGATAAGCCCAGGCCAGAGAATCACTAGATTTCAGCCGGCTGAGGGTGCCCGGTTGCGTCAGCACACGCTCTTGACCCGCTGCGCTGGCTGCCCTGAACATGGCGCCATGGATGCAGGGTTGGCTGCAGTGCTCGGCGCATTGGCAGGGTCCGCTGCAACGATAGGAACTGCGTTTGTTACCAGTAGATCCCAGAGAGAAACGGCCCGGCTCACAGCACGGGCCGAACATCAGCGTCAGCGGAGGGAACCACGCCACGACACGTATAAGGCGTTCATATCCAGCACATCACAGCTGAGAGACCAGCTAGAGAAGTTCGAGAATTTCGACCTGTACCCTGATTCAATTACTGATGCCACTGTGCAGCATTACAACGACACGGCTAATGAGCTGAAATCTCAGTGGGTGGAGGTTGCGTTAGTCGGTCCTGCAAATGTCGGTGCTTCGAGTAAGAAGGTTGAGCAGCTAGCTCACAAGACAGCTCTGCAAGTCAATCGCTTGCAGTGGTTTATTGACCAACGGGACGACCAAAAGAGAGATAGCGAGCGCTCAGCTATAGAGCTAAGCGCCTTTGAACTGGCGCTAGCTCTAGACAACTTCATTACTGTGGCGCAGGCGGCCTTGGACGATGACGGAAGTCTGTGAAGGTTGCCCTGTGCGAGTGGACACAGGGCAACTCGGCTACTTCGTGGGAATGACCGGCGGATTGATCGGGTTGCCGTTGCTGTCTCGGGGAGTCAGGTCAACGATCACGCCCCGCTGCCGGTGGAGCCCGCGCGGCATTCGCGTTCCCTGGTAATCCGCCGGGCAGAGATCAGCCCAGGCAGGCGAACCATCCGGCAGGCGAGGGCGGTGCCGCGCTGGAGGTGGCCCGCCGGGCGCTCGAGGCCGCCGAGCAGCTGGGCATGCCCGACGCGCAGGCCGATCTGCTGATCTCCCTGGCCGGCCTGGACGGGCAGCACCGGCGCTCCTCCGAGGGTCGCGAGCGCCTGACCCGGGCCCGGGAGCTGGCGCGGGATGCGGGACATGCCCCGGTGGAGCTGCGGGCGCTGTTCAACCTCGCCATGGGCTCCTACGAGTCCGGGGAGCTGGACGCCTGTCTGTCCTGGGTGACGGAGGGTCTCGCCCTGGCGCGCCGCGCCGGGTTGCTGTCCTCGCCGTATCCGCTGGAGATGCGGCACCTGCGGCTGACGGTGCTGTATGTGCTGGGCCGCTGGGACGAGTGCGTGCGGGCGGCCGAGGCGGATGCGGAGGCGCTGTCCGCCGCGGGCGGGTACACCATGGCGCCGGCGCTGTACATCGCGCTGGCGCGCGGCGACCTCACGGCGGCCGACCGTGCCCGGCGCCTGCTGGACGGGCCGTTCGACTGGATGGCGACGCTGGTGGCCGGCATCGCCCTGACCGAGGCGGCCGCGCTGCGGGACGATCCGGAGGACGCCGTCCGGTGGATGCGGTCCACCGTGCGGGCGCTGTCGGACAAGGCCGGCACGCCGGATGTGACGGTCCGGCTGGCGGCGCTCGCCCTGGCCCCGGTGGCCGACGCGGCCGCCCGGGCGCGCACGCTGGGTGACGAGGCGGAGCTCGCGCGCTGGACCGGGACGGCGACGCAACTCGTGGAATCGGCGCGGGAGTCGGCCGCGCACAGCCACGACGGCAGCCCGCAGGGCCCGGAGGGGCAGGCGTGGCTGGCGCGTGCGGAGGCGCAGTGGCGGCGGGCCGTGTCGGGTCCGGATGCCGCCGCCTGGGAGCGGGCGGTGGACGCCTTCGCCTACGGGGACGCCTATGAGCGTGCGCGGTGCCGGCTGCGGCACGCCGAGGCGCTGCTGGCCGCCGGAGCGCGCGAGGAGGCGGCACGGGAGGCGGACGCGGTGCGCGAGACCGCCGACCGGCTGGGCGCCACGGTGCTGCGGCAGCGGCTGGACGAGCTGGTGAGCCGTGGCCGCCTGGCGCGGACGCCCCGCACAGGAGAACGCCCGTCGCTGCTCACCGCGCGCGAGCGCGAGGTGCTGCGGCTGCTGGCGAAGGGACGCAGCAACCGGCAGATCGGCGAGGAGCTGTTCATCACCGGCAAGACGGCGAGCGTCCATGTGTCCAACATCCTCGCCAAACTGGGCGCCTCCAGCCGCACCGAGGCGGTGGCCATCGCGCACCGCAAGGGCCTGCTCGACGCGTAGGGGCTGCCTTTCCAAAACCTGGGCGTTCGGCCTTTCCGGGGGCACACGCGCCCGGCAGTCGGTTTGAACGCCTATCGCAGTAGTACCGTGACCTCGCCCGGCAACGCTCCGTGACCGTGTGGTCACTGCTGTGCGCTGCCGTGGTGTCAGGTGACGGGTCGTCGGGCGAGGCGGGAGTTCAGCGGACATGGTGTCAGCGGCGGTGCTGCGCAAGGGAGCAGCGGCAGCGGTGGTCAGTCTCTGCCTTCTGGCGGTTCCGGCGCACGCGGCCGCCGCGCCGGGCCAGGAGACCCCCTCGCCGGACCGGGAGGCCACCGCCCCGGACCGAGGGACCACGGCCACGGACCGAGGGGCCACAGCCACGGACCGGGAGGCCGCCGCGCTTCCCGCGCCGGACACCAGCGGCCTGCTGCGCCTGCTGAGCACGGCACGCTCGCAGGGCGCCCCCGGTGCGATGGCGCGGATCGACGACGACGGCTCGCTGTACCGCGCCACCGTGGGCATGGCCGACCGCTCGACCGGCCGGGTCCTGAGCACAGCCGACCGCTTCCGCATCGGCAGCGTCACCAAGGTCATGTCGGCGACGGTCCTGCTGCAGCTGGCCGACGAGGGCAGGCTGAAGCTGGACGCCCCGGTCGTGGAGTATCTCCCCGGGCTGCTGCCGGACCAGCGCATCACGGTGCGTCATGTGCTCAGCCACCGCAGCGGTCTGTACGACTACACCAACGACATGTTCGCCCGCACGGTGGACGGCTTCGAGGCGGTACGGACGAAGACCTTCACCCTGCGCCGGCTGGTCGGGCTGTCGCTGAAGCACCCGCGCACGACCGAGCCGGGCGGCGCCTACCGCTACTCCAACACCAACTTCGTCGTCGCGGGCATGCTCATCCGCAAACTGACGGGCCGTTCCCTGGCCACCGAGTACCGGGAGCGGATCATCGAGCCGCTGGGGCTGCGCGACACCTTCTACGTGCATCCGGGCACCACCATCCCCGGCCGCCACACGCGCGGCTATCTCACCCCGGACGAGGCGGGCGCGCCGCCCGTGGACGCCACCGAGCAGACGGTGTCCTGGGCGCAGAGCGCGGGCGCCGTCATCTCCAGCACCCGTGACCTCAACACCTTCCTCACGGCACTGCTCTCGGGGCGGCTGACCTCCGCCGGGAGCCTGGCCGAGATGCGGCGCTGGGTTCCGGCCGGCACCGGGCAGGCCTACGGGCTCGGACTGCGGCGCCGCGACCTGTCCTGCGGCGTGTCGGTGTACGGGCACACAGGTGCCGTCCAGGGCTACTACACCTACGCGTTCGCCTCCTCGGACGGCCGGCGCAGCCTCACCGCGCTCGCCAACACCTCGAACAACGCCGAGGTGATGAACACGATGCTGCGCACCCTGGACGCCGCGTTCTGCGGCAAGCGGGCGGCGCAGCGGAGGGCCGCCGCACCGGCCGTGCGGTACGAGGACGTGGCTCCGGCGATCGCCCGCGACTGATCCGGCACGTGACGGCGCACGGCCCGCAGGCCGCACCCGGCAGCTCCTCGAGCCCTGACGACTCCTGACCGACTCCCGACGACTCCCGACGACTTCTGAGTCGCACTTCGCACGACCCGCCGGCCGCGAACCGGAGCCGGGAACCACGGTCCCGGTTCGAGGCGTTGTTCCGGACACATCCCCACAGGTCCGGAACGACGACAGCAGGGCGGCGTGATGAGCGAGTTGGTCCCCGGCGGCAATCGCGCGCTGCCGGACGGTGCGGTGAGGGTCCGGGTCACCGGCCCCTTCGACGTGTCCGCGCTGATCACGGACGACGGTCTGAAGGTGCGGGACGACGCGGACTTCGTCTTCTACAACCAGCCGTCGGCGCCGGGGGCGCGCCTGGAGGAGGGCGGGCTGGTCGTCGACCCGGGTGCGCTGCGCCCCGGCGCGACCAGGGTCACGGTGGCCGTCAGCCCCGCGGACCCCGGCACGGCGCTGAGCGAGCTGCCCTCCCCCACCCTCCGGGTCACCGACTCCGGCGGCCGCCGGCTCGCCCGCTTCACCCCGCTGCGCCCGCGCCAGGAGTCGGTGCTGCTGCTCGCGGAGATCTACCGGCGCGGAGGGACCTGGAAGCTGCGGGCCCTGGGCCAGGGGTACGCGGACGGACTGGCCGGCCTGGCCCGGGACTTCGGCGTGGAGGTGACGGACGAGGAGCCGGCGCCCGCCCTCGCGTCACCGGCCGGGGGCACGGCACCGGCGGCGGGCACCCGGCACCGCATGTCCGAGGGGGCCGGGAATGCGCCCGCGGGCTTCCTGGAAGCGGTCAACTCCGCCCGCGCGCAGGCCGGTTCACCGCCCGTGTCGGTCGACGCCCGGCTGGCGGAGGCCGCACGGGCGCACGCCGGGGCGATGGCGGCCGACGGGCGGCTCGGTGTGGAGAGCCGGGACGGGATATCCGTCTACCGGCGCATCGTCGGCGCCGGATACGCGTATCTGACGCTGGGCGAGCATCTGGTGTCCGGCCCGCGCACGGCCGGCGAGTTCGTGGCCTACTGCCTGGAGGGCCGGCCGTCCCGGCGCACCCTGTGCGACCCGGCGTACGTCCATCTGGGGGTGGCGCACGCCGACGGCCGGGGCGACGTCTACTGGACGGCGGTGTGGGCCAGTCCGCTCACCCCGGAGGGCCTGAACGGCACACTGGCCGAGGTCCTGGACCTCACCAACCGGGAGCGGGTGCGGGCGGGGCTGCCGCCGCTGGCCGCCGACGCACGGCTCGCCGCCGCCGCGCAGGCGCACAGCGCCGACATGGTGGCCCGTGACTTCTACTCCCACACCGCGCCCGACGGCAGCCGGCCCTGGGACCGGGCCGCCGCCGCGGGCTTCACCGGACGCACGGTGGGCGAGAACATCGCCTGCGGCCAGCGCTCGGCCGCCGAGGTCGTCCAGGGGTGGATGAACAGCCCCGGGCACCGCGCCAACATCCTCAAGCCCGCCTTCGACCGCCTCGGGGTGGGCCTCGCGGGCGGTGGAAGGGCGGGCCTGTACTGGACCCAGCTGTTCGGTGGCTGACGGGCGTCACCATGGCAACTGACGGGGCGTCATCAGGTCTTGCGCCCCCGGCCTTGGCCCGGTGCGGCCCGCCGGGTGAGGATGCCGGTATGAAGGGTGACCTGTTTTCCAGCCGGCACATGGTGCAGCCGACCACCGCGCCGGGCATGACGGTCGAGAACGCCAAGTGCATCCGCAATGCGGTGAACGGCGAGATGCTCGCCCGGCAGGGCGCGATGGTCGCCTACCGCGGCAACCTCGCCTTCGAGCGCAAGAGCCAGGGTGTGGGCGGCATGCTCAAACGCGCGGTGACCGGTGAGGGGCTGCCGCTGATGACGGTGCGCGGCCAGGGCGAGGCCTGGTTCGCGCTCGAGGCGCAGAGCTGCTTCATCGTGGAGGTCGCCCCCGGCGAGGAGTTCACCGTCAACGGCCGCAATGTGCTGTGCTTCGACGCCACGCTGTCGTACCGCATCGCGACCGTGAAGGGCGCCGGCATCACCGGCGGCGGCCTGTTCAACAGTGTCTTCACCGGGCACGGCAAGCTCGGTCTGGTGTGCGAGGGCGACCCGCTGGTGATCCCGGTCTCGCCGCAGTACCCGGTGTACGTGGACACCGACGCCGTGGTCGGCTGGACGGCCGGGCTGGCCACCTCGCTGCACCGCTCGCAGTCGCTGGGGTCGATGCTGCGCGGCGGCTCGGGCGAGGCCGTGCAGCTGATGCTGCAGGGCGAGGGGCATGTCGTGGTGCGGCCCAGCGAGGCGCCCCCGCACCGGCCCCAGCAGCACTGAACCCGGTTGACCGGGGGCGTCGCCCCGGGTGAGGGTCGAGGTGGCGCGGCCCCCCTGCCGACGACCTGCCGCGCCGGGGAGGAACAGGACACGTGATCGGGATCCAGGAGATCGAGGACGCCGCCGGGCGGATCGCGGAGCATGTGGTGCGCACCCCCACGGTGCCGAGCCCGGGGCTGTCGGCACTGCTCGGTGTCCCGGTCACGGCGAAGCTGGAGCTGCTGCAGCGCACCGGCTCGTTCAAGGCGCGCGGCGCCGCGGCGAAGCTGCTGTCGCTGACCGAGGCGGAGCGGGCCGCGGGTGTGGTGGCGGTGAGCGGCGGCAACCACGGCATCGCGCTGGCCGTCATGGCCTCGGCGCTGCAGGTGAAGGCGACGGTGGTGATGCCGCGTTCTGCCCCCGCGCGGGCCGTGGAGATCGCGGAGTCGGCCGGTGCGCTGGTACGGCTGACGGACGACATGGCCGGGGCGTTCGCGCTGACCGAACGGCTCCAGCAGGAGGGGCTGACCCTGGTCCACCCCTTCGACGACCCGGTGGTGATCGCCGGTCAGGGCACGGTGGGGCTGGAGTTCGCCGAGGACGCCGGTGAGCTGACGGACGTGCTGGTGAGCATCGGGGGCGGCGGGCTGATCGCCGGGGTCGCGGCGGCGCTGCGGGCCTGGCGGCCCGGGGTGCGGATCTGGGGCGTGGAGACCGAGGGCGCCGAGGCGATGTCCCGGGCGCTGGCGGCGGGCGGGCCGGTGCCGGTCACGCTGTCGTCGATCGTGTCCACGCTCAGCGCCCCGTCCGTGTCGCAGCTGACGTACGAGCATGTCGCGGAGCTGGTCACCGAGGTGCTGGTGGTGCCGGACCGGGAGGCGGTGGCGGGCTCGCTGGAACTCGCCGAGCACGCCAAGGTGTGGACGGAGCCGGCCGCCGGCTGTCTGCTGCCGGCCGCGCGGCGGGTGCTGGAGCGGGTGGGCGACGGGGCCCGGCTGGGGCTGGTGGTCTGCGGGGGCAACGCGACCACCGGCGACATGATCGGCTGGGCGTCCCGCTTCGGTCTGCGCTGAGCGCCGCGCGCGGCGCGGAAAGCCACCCGCCGAATTCCGGCCGGGACGGCGCCCGGGCCGCCGCTCGGCCCGCCGCCGCATTTACCGCGGGTTACTACCAGGTGGGGCCGGAATTCGGTTCCGCGCGGGCCGGAAAACGCCATTGGCTCACCGGCCTGACGGTGGCACCTGCCGCAGGTGAAGGGCGAACCGCCCCTCCTGGCTGTTTTCCCTCGCACACGCGCTCGCCCCTTTTGAAGCGGAGCCCGGAATCCCGGAAAACCCCGGGATTTCTCGCCGCGCATTGAACGGACCCGGTCCGGTCCCTCGTATCTCTGGCAGACGCGGGACACAGTGGTTCGACGAGGGATGGGTGATGGGCAGGGCGCGCGCCTCCACGAACGAGTCGGTCGCCGGACGCTACCGGCTGGTCGAGGTCCTCCATCGTGAGACCAATCTCCGTTGCTGGTACGCCGACGACACCCGGACCGGCCGGCCCTGCCTGGTCATGGAGAGCCGGCTGCCCGAGGATCCGGCCGGCGAGCTCCTGCCCCATGTCCCCGACCGGGTGCTGCGCACCACCGAGGACGTGACCCGGCTGTGCCCGGGGCAGATGGCCACCGTCATCGAGGCCGTCACCGAGGCCGGCTGCCTGTGGACCGCCGCCACCTGGATCGACGGCTCGTCGCTCGGTGCCCTCCTCGCCGAGCAGGGCACCTTCAACTACGTGCGGGCCGCCCGTATCGGCCTGGAGCTGCTGGACGTGCTGGACGCCGCGCACACCGTGGGCATCACGCACGGCGAGCTCGGCCCCGGCCATGTGTTCGTGCGCGACACCGGACCGGTGGTCGTCACCGGCTGGGGCCTGGCCGGCGCGACCGACGCCCCCCGGCTGACGGCACCGTCGTACGCCTCGCCGGAGCAGGCGCGCGGCGAACGCATCGGCCCGCCCACCGACCTGTGGGCGCTCGGCGCGCTGCTGTACACGATGCTCGAGGGACGGCCCCCGTTCCGTGACCGGGGACGGCCCGAGGCCACGCTGAAGGGGGTGGACCGGCTGCCGCTGCGCACCCCGCTGCGGGCCGGACCGCTCACCCAGCTGGTGCAGGGCCTGCTGCGCAAGGACCCCCGCGAACGGCTCAACCACGAGGTGGCCCGGGAGGTCCTCACCCGGGTGGTCAGCGAGGATTCCGCCGCGGTGTCGGCCGCCGCGATGCCCGGCCCCCGGCTGCGCGACGCCGCCGCGGCGCTGCGCGGCATGGGCCGGGAGTGGAGCCGCAGAACGATGGTCGTCGGCACCACGCTCGCCGTGATGACCCTGGCGGTCGCGGTGCTGGCGGCGACGCAGGGCCTGCCGGGCGGCGACTCCGAGCCCGAGGCGGCGGACACCCCGCCGCCCTCGGCCTCGTCGCCGGACGCGCCCGGCGGTCCCGGTGCACCCGGTGACGACCCGTCGGCCCCGCCGTCCTCCGCTGCCCCGAGCCCCTCTCCCTCGGACACGGACAAGCTGCCGCCGGGCTTCGAGCTGTACCGGGCGCCCGAGGGTTTCTCGGTTGCGCTCCCCGAGGGCTGGACACGGCTGGACACCTCACGCGCGGGCGACGTGGCGTACCGGGTCACCTTCGGTGCCGAGGAGGACCCGCGCAGCCTCGCCGTCACCTACAGCGAGCGCGTCGGCCCCGACCCGGTGGCCGTGTGGCGGGAGGACGTGGAGCCGAATCTGAAGCGCGACGACGACTACGACCGGATCGGCGAGATCCGCGCGACGACGTACCAGGGCCGCCAGGCGGCCGACATGGAGTGGACCGAGGAGAAGAACGACACCAAGGTGCGCACCTTCGGGCGCGGCGTCCTCCTCGGTGGCGGCCGGGGCTTCTCGCTGCGCTGGACCACCCCGGCCGACGACTGGGACGACGCGGAGAGCAGAGAGGCGCTGAAGACGTTCCTGCGCACTTTCCGCCCGGCCGCGGCCTGAGCACGGGGGTCCGGGTCCACGCTCAGCAAACCGCACGACGGCCCGCAGGCGCGTACGGACAGGTGTGACGGCTCTCGCGTTACGGGACCCGTTACGTGACCTCAGTCCGTGCCGCGCGGCGCGCCCAGCGCGCGCAGGGGCGGTGTGTGCAGCGGCTGGGTGTGCCAGCGGGCGGTGAAGGTCCGGTCGGCGCGGGAGCAGGTCAGGGTCAGCCGGTGCGGTGTCTCGAGGAACTGCACGTCCAGCACGAGCGTGCCGTCGTCGGTCCAGCCGCCGCTCACCGCCGTCGGGAGGGGGTGCTCGGCCACGGTCCAGCCCTTGCCGCGCAGGCGCAGGCCGAGCCGGTGCCCGTCCTCGGTGAGGTTCACCGCGAGCTCGCCGCCGGGCCGCGCCTCGACGTCCACGGCGGTCAGGCCCGGCTGGTCCGCGCAGACGCCGCCGGCGGGCGTGAAGGTGACGGGAGCCGTGTCCGGGCGCGGGGGTGCCGGGGTGCCCGTGGCCGGGGGCAGGGCGAGCCGGGCGAGGCGCTCGCGCAGGGCCGCGTCCTGGGCGTCCCGGCCGGTGAGCGGTCCGGGACGGAAGGCGGGCAGCAGATGCCGCCACACCAGGTCCAGGTAGTCCTGCATCCCGCTCGCCGAGGTCGCGGCGATCACCACGTCCTGCTCGGGCAGCACCAGGCAGAACTGGCCGTGGGCGCCGTCGCCCCGGTATCCGTGCCGGGCCATCCAGAAGTGCAGGCCGTAGCCCCGCCCCCAGTCCGGCCGGTCCCCCTCCGGGTCGGCCGTCGTGATGTGGCGCCGGGAGGCGCGGGCGACCCAGCCCTCGGGCAGCAGCCGCCTGCCCTGCCACCTGCCGTCGGCGAGATACAGCTGACCCAGCCGGGCCACGGCGTCGGTGGTGGCGTGCAGTCCGCTGAAGCCGATCTCCCGGCCGGTGCGGTCCCGCAGCCAGTGCACCTCGCCGATGCCGAGCGGGTCCAGCAGCCGGGGGCGCAGATAGCCGCTGAGCGACTGTCCCGTGACGCGCTGCACGATGGCGCCGAGGGTGTAGGTGTTGGGCTGGTTGTACGCGAAGACGGTGCCGGGCTCGCTCTCCGGGGGCTGCAGCAGGAAGCCGCGCACCGGCTCGTCGGGGTCCGCCGCCCAGGCCCGCTCCAGCATCTCCTGGTGGTGGCCGCTGGCCATCGAGGCCAGGTGCCGTACCCGGATGGCCCGGCTGCGCGGGTCGGTGATGTCCGCCTGGAACTCGGGGAAGTACGAGACGGCCGGCGCGTCGAAGTCGATCAGGCCCTCGGCCTCGGCGAGGGCGGCGGCGGTGACGGTGAAGTTCTTGCTGAGCGAGTACAGCAGGTGGGGCCGGTCGGGGGCGTAGGGCGCCCACCAGCCGGAGGCGACCAGCCGTCCGTGGCGCAGGATCATCAGGCTGTGCGGCTCGATCTCCGGGGAGGCTTCGAGGGCGTCGAGGAAGTCCTGCACACCCGGGGCGTCGACGCCCATGGCGGCCGGGGTTGCGGAGGGCAGCGGCTGGCGTGTCATGCGGGGATCCTCCCCCGCAACCCGTTGTATGGTCCACCGTTTTCCGGCCCCGCTGTCCATCGCCGCCGGTCGCACGCTCCGCCGTTTTCCGGGCGCCCGTCGGGGGGGGGGACCCGGGCGCCATGGTGCGAATCGGGTACACGATGATGACCGAGCAGGCCGGGCCCCGTGAGCTGGTGGAGCATGTGGTGCGGGCCGAGGAGGCGGGTTTTGACTTCTCGGTGACCTCGGACCACTACTTCCCCTGGCTGAGGTCGCAGGGGCACTCGCCCTACGCGTGGAGCGTGCTGGGCGCCGCCGCCCAGGCCACCTCCCGCATCCCGCTGATGAGCTACGTGACCTGCCCGGCCTTCCGCTACCACCCGGCGGTGGTGGCGCAGAAGGCGGCGACCACGCAGCTGCTGTCCGGGGGCCGGTTCCGGCTGGGGCTGGGCTCCGGGGAGAACCTCAACGAGCATGTGGTGGGCGGCGGCTGGCCCTCGGTCGACGTGCGGCACGAGATGCTCGAGGAGGCGGTGGAGATCATCCGTGCGCTCTTCAAGGGGCGCCATGTGAACCACCGGGGCGCCCACTTCGACGTGGAGTCGGCCCGCCTGTGGGACCTGCCGGAGGAGCCGCCGCCGATCGGTGTCGCCGTCTCCGGTGAGCGCTCCTGCGCCCTGGCCGGGCGGCTGGCCGACCTGGTGATCGCCACCGAGCCGGAGGCGGGACTGCTGGACGCCTTCGACCGGCACGGCGGTGCGGGCAAGCCGAGGGTGGGGCAGCTGCCGGTGTGCTACGACCCGGACCGGGACGCCGCCGTCGCGCGCGCCCATGGGCAGTTCCGCTGGTTCGGCAGCGGCTGGAAGGTGAACTCGGAGCTGCCGCACCCGGACTCCTTCGCGTCGGCGACCCAGTTCGTGCGCCCCGCGGACGTGGCGGAGTCGATCCCGTGCGGCGACGATCCGGAGGCGTTCGTGGAAGCGGTGCGCCGGTATGCGGAGGCCGGTTTCACGGAGATCGCGCTGGTGCAGATCGGCGGCGAGTCGCAGCCGGAGTACCTGGACTGGTCGGAGAAGACCCTGCTCCCGGTGTTGCGCGGCGCCCTCGGCTGAGAGCCCGCAGGCGAGCACTGCGATCCGGCGGACGGTGCCCGTGCGATTCGGCGGACCTGGCCCGTGCGATCCGGGGGATCCGGCCCGTGCGACTCGGCGGACCTGGCCCGTGCGACTCGGCGGACCTGGCCCGTGCGACTCGGCGGACCTGGCCCGTGCGACTCGGCGGACCTGGCCCGTGCGACTCGGCGGACCTGGCCCGTGCGATCCGGGGGATCCGGCCCGTGCGATTCGGCGGCCGCGGCTGAGCATTTCGCGCGGATGCGGGGTACTAGAGGGCCCTGCACCTGATTCTGGCGAAAGGCTGTGGTCGTGAGCTCGTACCTGCACAAGACCCTGGTGGTGGAGGTCCGGGCGGGCGTCACGGACCGCTTTCCCGTGCTCGCCCATCTGAGCTACACCCCCGACGACCCGTTCGCCGTCACCGCCGTCTTCAGCCATGACGGCCGGGTCCTGGCCCGGTGGCGGCTCGACCGCGAGATGCTGCTGGAGGGGCTGAGGCGCCCGGTCGGCTGCGGTGACGTGCGGCTGCGGCCCGAGGAGCGGGGCGTGGCACGGGAGCTGCGGATGGAGTTCTTCGGCGAGGCGCACGCCGACGGGAGCCGGCACCACGCGGTGGTGTTCGTATGGGCCGAGGCCGTCGGGGAGTTCCTCACCGAGACCCACCGGATGGTCGCGCCGGGGTCCGAGAAGGTCCGGGTGGACGACTTCCTCGCCGACATCCTGGCCGGCAGCTGACGACCGGTTCGGACGGTCGCTGGGTCTCAGCGGGTGGTGTAGCGGTACCGGACCCACATGGGCAGCCCGAACCACCACAGCAGGTACCAGAAGACCACCCCGGCGACCAGGTAGGGCACGTAGCCGTCGCCGGTCGCCACCCGCAGGATCAGCAGCAGCGAGGCGCAGGTCGTGGCCAGCAGCAGCACCAGCCCGAGCAGCGTCATCCGGGCCGCCCACGTCACCGCCTGCGGTTTGATCTGCCGTCCGGAGACCAGCCGGTGCAGGGAGACGGGGCCGATGAGCACACCGGTGGCGCAGGCGCCCAGCACGACCGTGACGAGGTAGATGGTCTGGTCGGTGCCGGACAGGTCGTCGTACTTCGAGGTGAAGACGACCGTCAGCAGGAAGCCGAACAGGATCTGCACACCCATCTGGGCGACGCGGACCTCCTGGATCAGCTCGACCCACATCCGGTCCGCCCGCTCCTCCTCGGTCTCGTTACGCCCTCGGCGCCTGACCCGGCCGTCCTCTGCGGCCGATGTGTCCGATGCATCCGACACGGTGCCTCCCGGTGTGCGCCCAGTGTGCCTCTTCCTTCCCGCTCCTGCCCCGTCCGCAGCGGTCCTCCCGGGCGAGGCCCGGGTACCCGGAACGGTTTGCCGGGGCCCGGTCCGGTTACACGGCCTGCGCGACGACACCGACTTTCTAAGGGCATGGAGTTCATGACCGGCACCCAGCTCACCGTGACGATCGACGGCGGCGGGACGGACGACGCCCGCGCGGTCGTCCGGGCCCTCCAGGGCGCCTTCGGGGCGCCGGACGCCCTGCCCTCCGACGACCGGGCGACGGTCCACATGGCGACGTTCACCTCGGAGGGCGACGCCGGGGGCGGGCCCGGCGAGGCCGGCGGGCTGTCGGGCCCGGTGAGCGTCACGGTGCAGGGCACCCCGCTCGCGGTGCGCCGGGCCCGTGACACCCTGGCCGGCGCGTTCACCACGCGTGACGCGGGCGCGGCCTCCGGGGACCAGGAACGCGAGTGGCAGCTGCGGCTCGAGCCCTGAGAGCCGCCGGCGGTTCTCCGCCGGGTCACACCTGTTCGGGGACGACGGCGACCGGGCACGCGGCGTGATGCAGCAGGGCGTGCGCCACCCGCCCGAACTGCAGGCCGCCGACCGGGCCGTGCCTCCGCCGCGCGCCCACGACCAGCAGGTCGGCCTCCGCGGAGGCGTCCTGCAGGACCTCGTGGGCCACCCCTTCGACCGCGCGGGGGCGGACGTCCGCCTTCGGGTGGTCGCGGCCGGGGTCGTGCAGCGCGTCGGCCAGCAACGCCAAGGCGCGTTCCTCGTTCACGTCCGCGGCGTCGGCCGCGGTCAGCAGGTGGTCGAAGTGCTCGTGGGCGGGGCGGCGCCAGACCCGTACGGCGTGCAGGACGCAGTCGCGCGCCTCCGCCTCGCGGAAGGCGAACCGCACGGCGGCCGAGCTCTGCCCGGGGTCGCCGACACCGACCACGACCCCGCCGGACACGCCCTTCCGGTTCCGCTCCCCGTCGCGCACCACGATCACCGGGCACACGGCGCGGGCGGCCACGGTGAGGCTCACCGAGCCCAGCAGCATCCCCGCGATGCCACCGCGTCCGCGTGAGCCCGTGACCACGGCGAAGGCGTCCTGCGCCGCGCGCAGCAGCGCGGACACCGCGTCCTCCGGCACGACCTCGGTGGACACCTCCAGCTCCGGGTTGCGCGAGCGGGCGCGCTCGGCGCCGGACGCCACGATGTGCTCGCCCGTGACCTCCTCGGCGGGGCGGTCGGTGCCGACGGACGGAGTCCGCCCCTCGTAGCGCTCCCACAAGGAGGCGTGTACGAGCCGCAGGGGCAGCCCGAGGCGTGTGGCCTCGTGCGCAGCCCAGTCCACGGCCTCCAGGCTGGAGTCCGATCCGTCGACGCCCACGACCAGCGGGAGCAACACGGTCACCACCGCCTTCCCGCACCGGCGGCCGCCCTTCCGGCCCCGGCGAACACCGCGTTGTGGCCCCTCTCAACACCGTCGCACCGCACGGGTCGGGTCGCGACACCAGGACGGGCTCGCGGACGAGGGCGGGGCCCGGGTTGCACCGCGCCGGTTCGGGGCGATCGTGGAGGTGTACGGCCGAGGACCGCCGGCGGGCTCCGCGCAGCCCCTGCCGCCACGGCCGGACACGCGGCACGAACCCGCCCCCGGCGAGGCCCGAGGAGGACCGCGGTGCCTGGTACCCCGCACACCGTCAGCGATGTGATGACCCGGACGGTCGTGGCCGTCGGACGCGACGCTCCGTTCAAGGAGATCGTGCAGACCATGCAGCAGTGGAAGGTCAGCGCGATCCCCGTCCTGGAGGGCGAGGGCCGTGTCGTCGGCGTGGTCTCCGAGGCCGACCTGCTGCCGAAGGAGGAGTTCCGCGACGACGAGCCGAGCCTGGTCCAGCAGCGCGGCCGCCTGGCCGACGTCGCCAAGGCCGGGGCGGTGACGGCGCAGGAGCTCATGAGCACACCGGCGATCACCGTCCACCCCGACGCCACGCTGTCCCAGGCGGCCAGGATCATGGCCGTACGGCACGTCAAGCGGCTGCCCGTGGTCGACGACCTCGGCATGCTCCAGGGCATCGTCAGCCGCGCCGACCTGCTGAAGGTGTTCCTGCGGCCGGACGAGGAGATCGAGGACGAGGTCCGCCGCACGGTGGTGTCCTACCTCTCACCGGCCCTGAGCCACGGCATCCAGGTGAGCGTCGACGAGGGAGTCGTCACCCTCGAGGGCCATGTCCGCGACACCTCGCTCATCCCGCTCGCCGTACGGCTGGTGCGGGGCGTGGAGGGCGTTGTGGACGTCGAAGCCCGGCTCACCGGCGAAGGGGCGCGCGGGGAGGGACAGGCGCGCGGGGAGGGACAGGCGCGCGGGGAGGGACAGGGGACGTCCCGCTGAGCCTGTCCGTGCCGTGTGCGGTCCGCACTCCTGCGGCGATCAGGCCGCCGCCGTCTGCTCCTCGATGTGGTGCCGGACGCGGGCGGTGAGGGTGCTCAGCGGCCCGGAGGCCGTCGCGCGCGGTGCGACGGGCTCCCGGATCCGGCGGGCCTCCGGCGGCAGCGCGCTCAGGTCCCCGGTGAACCGCTCCCGGCACTCGTCGAGCGTGGCACGCCGGCCGGTGCGCCGCCCGCTCCGCATCACCGTCTCCAGCAACGGCGTTGCCCCGTCGGGCGGCTGCTCGTCGGCCAGGCCGATCACGTCGGAGCATGCGGGCCCGCGGAACACCTGCTTGCGGCCGGGCGCCGTGACCTTCGCCGACGACAGCTTCATCACCGGCCGGCCGTCGTACTCCACCAGCTTGTACGCCGTGTCCAGGTACGGTGCGTCGGCCGACACTCCGACGCGGGTGCCGACGGCATAGGTGTCGATCGGGGCGCCCGAGCTCACCAGGTCCTCGATCGCGTACTCGTCCAGGCCACCGCTCGCGATGATCCGCACGCCGGGCAGGCCCGCGTCGTCGAGGAGGGACCGGGCCCGTACCGCCAGGGCCGCGAGGTCGCCGCTGTCCAGCCGTATCCCGGAGCCGGCCTCGCTGATCCCGGGGCCGAGGTCCTTCAGGACGCGGGCCGCGGTCCGTACGCCCTCCTCGGTGTCGTAGGTGTCCACCAGGAAGGTCACCGGCCCGGGATGGGCCCGTGCGAAGGCCCGGAAGGCCTCCTCCTCGTCGGCGAACGCCTCGATGTAGGAGTGGGCCATGGTGCCGACGGCGGGGATGCCCAGATCGGTGGCGGCGGCCACGTTGCTGGTCCCGGCGAAGCCCACCATCGCGCCCGCGCGCGCCGCGGTGAACCCGGCCTGCGTCCCGTGGGTGCGGCGCAGCGAGAAGTCGACCACCGGATGCCCCGCCGCGGCGAGGACGCACCGCGCGGCCTTGGAGGCGGCAGCGGTCTGGTGGTTCAGCTGATTGAGCACATACGTCTCGACGAGCTGCGCCTCCGGCAGCGGCGCGGTCACCTCCAGCAGAGGCTCCCCCGCCAGCACGATCCGGCCCTCCGGAACCGCCCGCACGTCCCCGGTGAACCGCAGGCCGAGCAGGGGCCGCAGGGCCTCCGGCGAGCGGTGCAGCGCGGACGCGAAGGCCTCGACGTCCTCGGGGCCGATGTGCAGGCCGGACAGGTAGTCCAGGGCCGGTTCCAGTCCCGCCGCGACCAGGAAGCCCCGTTCGGCCGGCAGATCGCGGGCGAAGAGGCTGAACGTCGCGGGGGCGGTCATGCCCTCCTGTAGGTAGGACATGGCCATCGTCACCTCGTACAGGTCGGTGGTCGTCGCGTCGGACATCTGCGTCGCCTCCTCCGCCGTGTCCGGCCGTCCCCACGTCACCGGCGGTGGACGGCCGGCCCGCGGCCCGTCCATCCCTCGCTCCCCTTCCCCTCCACCCTCCAACGAGATGGAGGGCACCGCCATCGGCAGCGGGCCGTGCGTCAGGTTTCGAGGGGCGCGGCGCGTGGCCGCATGGTGGGTGCAGGAAGCGGCCGTGGTGCGGCTGCCCGGACGCGCGGCTTCGGCAGGCCCGGCAGCTCCTGCGAGGAGGACCCATGGGCGCACGGAAGCCGCTTCCTCCCGCGGCGGCAGGCGGGCCGCGGCCGCGTGCTTCGTCACCACGTTCGCGTTGCTCCCGCGGCACCGGGTCCGGCTGCCGAAGGAGAGCAGGGCCTGCGCCTGGACCGCTCCATGCCGTCCCACCGTCGGACACGCCGACCGGTCCGGGGGCTGACCGTGCGTGCTGCGCCTTCCAACAGTTCGGGTCGTGGTCTGATGACCGTCCGCCCGGACGGGCGCGTCGGCTTCTCCTGCGGGGCCTCGGACCCTACCGGGCCGGCAGGCCGGCTCGCCCTGATCGGAGCCGCGGCGCGCCCGTCTCCCGAGGAGTGAACACCCGGTGGCAGCCCGGCTGCACAACGCCGCAGAGGCTTCTGCAGGTGCCGGGAACTGCTGCGGCTCGGGCACCTGCGCGTCTCACCGCCGGCCACCCACGCCCCGGGCCGGACGGAAGGACTCCGCCGCCCTGCTGCTACTGGAACGCCGCACGGATATCCCGTTCCGTGGCGGAATGCGCCACGAGCAGGATCTCGTCCCCCGCCCTCAGGCGGACGGCCGGATCCGGCACGGTGGGCCGGCCGTCACGGACGATCGTCGCGACGACCGTCCCCTCGGGCAGGACGACCTCGCCCAGGGCCCGGCCCGCCGCCTTGGACCGCGGTGTGATGGTCGTTTCGATGACGTCGACGCCGGCCCTGCTCAGCCGCAGCAACGCGACCGTGTCGGTGGTGGCGGTGGCCTCCTCGATCAGCGAGATCAGCGGAACGGCGGCCGGCACGGCGACGTCGACTCCCCAGCGGGCGTCGAACAGCCAGGCATTCTCGGCGTCGTTGACCCGGGCCGCCACGCGGGGCACCGAGAACCGCCGGGCGGCGAGCAGGCTGATGACGAGGTTGTCGGCGTCGTCGCCGGTGACCGCGACGACGAGCTCGGCGGCGCGGGCACCGGCGTGCTCCAGCACCGCCGGGTCGCACGCGTCGCCGCTGAGCAGCCGCACGCCCGGGAGGCGGCCTGCCAGCTCGGCCACGCGGTCGTCGTCGCTCTCGATCAGCACGACCTTGTTGCGGAGCTGCGCGAACACCTGGGCGGTCTGCGCGCCGAGGCGTCCTGCACCGGCGATGAGCACGTTCACGTCCCCAGCTCCTTGTCCAGGAAGGCGCGCAGCCTGCCGAGCCCGGCGGCAGTCACCGCGAAGGTGACCAGGTCGCCGGCGCGTGCGGGTGTGCTGTGCGCGGGGATGAAGGAGCGGCCCTCCCGGGTGACCTCGACGACGCGGATCTCACCGTCCACGTCGAACGCGGAGAGCCGTCGGCCGGCCAGGTAGCCGGGCAGGTCCGACCGCACCAGCAGTGTCTCCCCGTTGCCGAAGCTGAGTTCCGGGCTGAGATGACGGTGCAGCAGCATGCGGTGGATCTGGTGCACGGTCCAGCGGACGTCGGCGACGGTGGGGATACCTACGTCACCGTAGATCGCGGAGCGCCGGGGATCGCAGACGCGGGCCAGGACGATGGGCACCCGATAGGTCTCCCTGGCGACGCGCGCGCTGACGACGTTGCTGTTGTCGCTCGAGGTGACGGCGACGAAGGCGTCGGCGTGTTCGATCGTGGCGCTCCGGAGCACCGCACGGCTGTAGGCGTTGCCCTGGTGGAAGCGGATGCGGGGGCTGTCGGGCAGGTTCCGGGCCGCCCGTGCCAGCCGGTCGACGATCTCCACGTCGTGCCCTTCGCCGGCGAGCAGGCCGGCGAGGGCGGACCCGACCCGTCCGCATCCGGCGACGACTATGTTCATCCCGGTCCTCCTTCCGGCCCACGGGAGCGATGGCGCAGCCACGCCTTGCGGGCTTCGTCGGCGAGCAGTGGCACGGTGCCGAGGGCGGCGAGGACGGCCCAGTCGGCAGCGTCGAGCGGAGCCGTGTTGAAGACGGCCTGCAGGGGCGGGGCATAGCTGATCGCGGCCATGAGGGCGATGCCGAACCCGCCCGCCGCGAGCAGTGCGGGGTTGGTCGCGAGGCCCACGGTCCGGATGCTCAAGTGGTCGCTGCGCACGGTGAGCGCGTTGAAGAACTGGCTCAGCACGATGCCGGCCTGGACCATGGTGATCGCCTCCTGATAGACGCGGGTGTGCCGGGTGAAGTCGTCGAACGGGATGCCGGAGGAACCGATGTGCCAGAAGAACAGGGCGCTCACGCAGATCGCCTGAATGCCGCCGAGGAACAGGATCCGTCCCACCAGGCCGGCCGAGAACAGCCTCTCCCCCCGGGGGCGCGGCGGACGGTCCATGACATCGGATTCAGGTGGTTCCGCTCCCAGGGCGAGGGCGGGCAGCACGTCCGATCCCAGGTCGATCGCCAGGATCTGCACCGCGTTGATGGGCACCAGCGGGAAGCCGGCGAAGGTCGCGGCCAGGACCGGCACGAGTTCCCCGACGTTGTGGCTGAAGAGGTAGACGAGAAACTTGCGGATGTTCTGATAGACAGCCCGTCCGAGCCGCACCGCGGCGGCGATGGAGGCGAACGAGTCGTCCAGCAGCACCACCGCGGCGGCCTCCCGGGCGACGTCGGTGCCCGACGCGCCCATCGCCACGCCGATGTCGGCGTGCTTGAGCGCCGGGGCGTCGTTCGCTCCGTCCCCGGTGACCGCCACCACCTCACCGCGCCGCTGGAATGCGGTGACCACGCGCATCTTGTGCTCCGGGCTGACCCGGCACAGCAGCAGCTCGGACGGCTCGGTGAGCAGCTCACCGAGCGCCTCGTCGTCCATCGCGTCGAGCTTCTCCCCCGTCACCACGACCGGATCCGGCCCTCGTACCACCCCCACCCGGCGGGCGACGGCCTCCGCCGTCAGCGGGTGGTCGCCGGTGACCATGACGACCCGGATGCCGGCCCGTCGGCAGGCGGCGACGGCGTCGGTGACCTCGGGACGCGGCGGGTCGTGCATACCGATCAGTCCGAGGAGCGTCAGTGCCGATTCGGCCTCCTCCTGCGCCGGGCGGGGGCCGTTCAGCTCCCGCCGCGCGACGGCCAGCACCCGCAGCCCCCGGGACGCCATCTCGTCACTCGCCGCGACGACCGCTGCGCGCTGCGTCCTCGTCAGCGGCTCACGGCGCCCGTCGAGTGCGACGTCGGTGCATCGCTCCAGCACTGCTCCGGGCGCTCCCTTGACACACGCCTGGAGGCCCGCTCCCGTGCGGTGCACGGTGGTCATGAGCTTGCGGTCCGAGTCGAAGGGGAACTCCGTCACGCGCGGTGCGGCAGCCTCCTCCGCCTCCCTGTCCAGACCCGCCTTGGCCGCGACGACGAGCAGAGCCCCCTCGGTGGTGTCACCGAGCACCCGCCAGCGTTCCCGGGGGTTCGTGGGCGGAAGCAGCCGGGCGTTGCAGCACAGGCACGCCACCCGCAGCAGCTCGCGCACCTCGGCGGCATCGGCGACCTCGCCGCTCGGGTCGTACCCCACTCCGGTCACGCGGTGCGACCGGTCCGCCGCCCACACCTCGGTGACGGTCATCTCCGCCTGGGTGAGCGTTCCGGTCTTGTCCGTGCACACCACCGTGACCGACCCGAGGGCCTCCACCGCCAGCAGCTGTTTGATCAGGGCGTGGCGGCGTGCCATCCGCCGTACCCCGATCGACAGGGACACCGAGAGGGTGGCGGGCAGACCTTCCGGTACCAGTGCCACCATCACCCCGAGCGCGAACACGAACAGATCCACCACGGGCTCTCCGGTGGGCAGCCGCACGGCGAACAGCAGGGCGCCGATCGCCAGGGCGGCCCCCGCCACCCGACGGGCCATGGAGGCGACCTGGAGCTGCAGCGGGGTCTTCTGCGGCGGGGCGGCTGCCGTCAGCCGGTAGAGCCGCCCGAACTCGGTCGCCGCGCCGGTGGCAAAGACCACGGCCTGCCCGGATCCCGCGACGACGTCGGTGCCCATGAAGACACAGTTGCGGGCCTGCAGCAGCGGGCCCGCCGCCACCGGATCGGCGGTGCGGCCCACGGGGTCGCTCTCCCCGGTCAACGGCGCGTTGTTCACGGCCAGCTCGTGCGCTTCAACCACCCGGCAGTCGGCCGGCACCGCGTCGCCGGCCTCCAGCACCACCACGTCACCCGGCACGACGTCCCGGGCCGGCAGCTCCAGGAGCTCACCGTCGCGCAGCACCCGGCAGGCGCGGGGCACCATCGCCTCCAGCGCCTGTGCCGTCCGCTCCGCCGAGTACTCCTGGGCGAACCCGATGGCGGCGTTCAGCACCACCACCCCCAGGATCGCCACCGCGAGCGTCAAGGTGCCCGTGTCCCGCGGCTCCTCCAGGGCGTACGCGAGGAAGGTGATGCCCGAGGCGACGATCAGCATCACCGCGAAGAGGTCGGTGAACTGCGCCCGCAACGGCTGCCACACGTTCCGGCGTCCCGTGCGGGGCAGTTCATTGGGCCCGTACGCTGTCAGGCGGTCCCGGGCCTGTGCCTTCGACAGACCGCGCCATGACGTCCCCAGGGCGGAGCACACCGCATCGGCGGGGAGTTCCGCCACGGGCGGATGCGGGCCGGGCCTCCCGGTCACAGAACCGGGTCCCTCCATCGCCTCACTTCGGGACCGTGACGACCGCGCAGCGGGCGTGGCGCCGTCTCCGCCAGGACGCGGCGGCACTCCTCCAGCGCCGCGCGCTCCTGAAGGACACCGAGCAGCGGCGGATGCCACACGTACAGCGCCCGCACGCGCGCTCCGCGCAGGGCCGCCTCCTCGGCGGCCAGGTCCACCGCCGCCGAGTGCGCGCTGCCGTCGACCCCGGTCACGAAGTACCCGGGCTGCTCGGCGATGTGCTCCGCCTCCGGTACGACCACGACCGGGCAGGCGGCGTGCGCCGCGAGCGGCAGCGCCACGGAGGCGGCCGAGAACAGTCCGCGCAGCCTGCTCAGGTGCCAGGAGCCGACCACCACCAGGGAGGCGTTCCGGGACTCCTCGCGCAGGACCCAGGCCGGCTCCCCCTCCGCCAGCAGGATCGACACCTCCAGCGCCGGCTGCCGGTTCCACTCCGCCCAGGACGGCCGTACCTGCCCCGACCGGTATCCGCCGGTCGGAGTTCCCTGGGCGTGCACGAGCCGCAGTGGCAGTCCGCTCCGCTCCGTCTCGTCGGCGGCCCAGGACAGTGCCATGCGCTGCTCCCGGTCGGGGTCGGTACCCACCACGACCGGCCGGCGTCCGTCCGCACCAGTCATGGCGCCTCCAGCCGCTGCTCGCACCGTTCGTCCACTTCCAGCCTGGCCTCCGCAGCCGGGTGCCGCCACGCCACGGCGATGAGAACGCAGGGACCGACCGGACCCCGCGCGCCCGCCTTCTCCCCCGGCGGGCCACAGGACTCTGGCCGTGCCCCGCCCGGCCCCTGCGTTCTCCGGCCGTTTCACGGATGCTGGAACAAGGAGTACGACGACCACGCACCACGGCTCGTGATCGTCACCGGCTTCCGAAAGGACCGGTTGCCATGAGCACACACGTCACCTCCCCGCCGGGCGGTCCGGCGAGCCCGAAGGTGTATCCGGCCCGGCTGACCGCCCGGCTCGACGAGCCGCTGTCGCGCTGGCTGTGGCTGGTCAAATGGCTGCTCGCCCTCCCCCACCACATCGTGCTGCTGTTCCTGTGGGTGGCGGTCGTGGTGGTGAGCGTGGTGGCCTTCTTCGCGATCCTGTTCACCGGCCGCTACCCGCGGCCCCTCTTCGGCTTCACCACCGGTGTACTGCGCTGGAACTGGCGTGTGGCGTACTACGCCTACGGCACGCTGGGCACCGACCGCTACCCGCCGTTCACCCTCGCCGACGTCCCCGACTACCCGGCCCACTGGGACCTGGAGTATCCCGGGCACCTCTCGCGCGGCCTCGTGCTGGTGAAGTGGTGGCTGCTGGTCCTGCCGCACTACCTGGTCCTGGGCTTCTTCCTGGGCGGGGCCCGCATGGCCTGGTTCAACGGCGGCCTCATCGGGCTGCTCACCCTGTTCGCCGGTATCGCCCTGGCCTTCACCGGGCTCTACCCGCGCGGTCTGTTCGACCTGCTGCTCGGCCTGAACCGCTGGGTGCTGCGGGTGGCCGCCTACGCGGCGCTGCTCACCGACGAGTACCCGCCCTTCCGCCTCGACCAGGGCGGCGAGGAACCGCGGACCGGGACGGAACCGCGAGGGACGTCATGACCGGTCGTGAGAAGGAGGACCGCCATGGTCCGCTATGTGTACGCGTTCAGTGAGGGCAGCCGGGACCAGGCCGACCTGCTGGGCGGCAAGGGCGCCAATCTGTGCGAGATGGCCCGGCTGGGGCTGCCCGTGCCGCCCGGTTTCATCGTCAGCACCGAGGCCTGCCGCGCCTACCTCGCCACCGGCAGCGAGCCGGACGGTCTGGCGGGCGAGATCCAGGAGCATCTGACGGCGCTGGAGCGGGCCGCGGGGCGGAGGCTGGGGCAGCCCGACGATCCGCTGCTGGTGTCGGTGCGCTCGGGTGCGCGGTATTCCATGCCCGGGATGATGGAGACGATCCTCGACATCGGTCTCAACGACGACTCGGTGCCGGGTCTGGCGAAGTCCGCCGGTGACGAGCGGTTCGCCTGGGACTCCTACCGCCGGCTGGTCCAGATGTTCGGCTCCACGGTGATGGGGGTCGACGGTGCCCTGTTCGACAAGGCCATGGAGGGCCTCAAGCAGGACGTGGGTGCCAAGGACGACCTGGGGCTGGGCGCGGTCGATCTGGCCGGCCTGGTGGAGACGTACAAGGAGCTGATCCTCCGGGAGACCGGCGAGGCCTTCCCGCAGTCCCCGGCCGAGCAGCTGCACCGGGCGGTGCTCGCCGTCTTCGAGTCGTGGAACGGCGAACGGGCGCGGCTGTACCGCAAGCGCGAGCACATCCCGGACGACCTCGGCACGGCCGTCACCGTGCAGACCATGGTCTTCGGAAACCTGGGCCCCGACTCCGGCAGCGGCGTCGCCTTCACCCGTGACCCGGCCACCGGCCGGCCCGGCGTGTACGGCGACTACCTGGCCAACGCGCAGGGCGAGGACGTCGTCGCGGGCATCCGCAACACCGTGCCGCTGGACGAGCTCGCCCGGATCGCCCCCGAGGCGTACGAGCAACTGCGCGGCCACATGGCGGCGTTGGAGGCGCACTACTGCGACCTGTGCGACATCGAATTCACCATCGAGCGCGGCCGGCTGTGGATGCTGCAGACGCGGGTGGGCAAGCGCACCGCCGAGGCCGCCTTCACCATCGCCGCCGCGGTGGCCGACGAGGGGCTCGTCACCGCCGACGAGGCGCTGACCCGGGTCCGCGGCGACCAGCTGGCCCGGCTGATGTTCCCCCGCTTCGACGCCTCCTCCGCCGGTGACCCGCTGGCGCACGGCATTCCGGCCTCCCCCGGGGCCGCCGTCGGCGCGGCGGTGTTCGACTCCGCCGAGGCGGTCCGGCGGGCCGCCGCCGGGGAGAAGGTCGTCCTGGTGCGGGAGGAGACCACCCCGGACGACCTGCCGGGCATGGTCGCGGCCCGGGCGGTGCTGACCAGCCGCGGCGGCAAGACCTCTCACGCGGCCGTGGTCGCCCGCGGCATGGGCACGGTGTGCGTGTGCGGCGCCGAGGAGATCACCGTCGATCCGAAGGGCCGGTGCTTCACCGCCGGCGGTACCACCGTGGAGGAGGGCACGGTGATCTCCGTGGACGGCTCCGCGGGCGCCGTGTACCTGGGCGAGGTGCCGCTGGTCGACTCGGCCGTGGCGCGGTACTTCGAGACCGGGGAGCGCGCGGACGCGCTGGTCGACGCCGTGGCACGGGCCATGGAGCACGCCGACGAGGTGCGCCGGCTGGGGGTCAGGGCGAACGCCGACACCCCGGAGGACGCGGCCCGCGCCCGCCGCTACGGGGCGGAGGGCATCGGTCTGTGCCGTACCGAGCACATGTTCCTCGGCGAGCGGAGGCGGCTGGTGGAGGCGATGATCCTGGCCCGCACCGACGAGGAACGGGACCGTGCGCTCGGGGCGCTGCTGCCGCTGCAGCGGCAGGACTTCACCGGGATCCTGGGGGCGATGGACGGCCTGCCCGTCACCATCCGGCTGCTGGACCCGCCGCTGCACGAGTTCCTTCCCGACCGCACCGAACTCGCCGTGCGCCTCGCCGCCGACGAGGCACGCGGCATCCCGCCCAGCGAGCACGACGCGCAGCTGCTCGAGGCCGTCAACCGGATGCACGAGGAGAACCCGATGCTGGGCCTGCGCGGGGTGCGTCTCGGGCTGGTGGCCCCGGGACTGGTCGGCATGCAGGTACGGGCGGTCGCCGAGGCGGTGGTGGAGCGCAGGCGCGCGGGCGGGGACCCGCGGGCCGAGATCATGGTGCCGCTGGTCGACACCGTCGAGGAGCTGCGCCTGGTGCGCGAGGAGGTCGACCGGGTGCTGGCCGGCGTCTCCGCGGAGTCCGGGATGCCGCTCGACTGTCCGGTCGGCACGATGATCGAGCTGCCGAGGGCCGCGCTCACCGCCGGACTCATCGCCGAGGAGGCCGAGTTCTTCTCCTTCGGCACCAACGACCTGACCCAGACCACGTGGGGTTTCTCCCGCGACGACGTCGAGGCGGCCTTCTTCTCCGCCTACCTCGACAAGGGCGTCTTCTCGGTGTCCCCGTTCGAGACGATCGACCGTCAGGGCGTGGGTCGCCTGGTGCGGATCGCGGCCGCCGAGGGCCGCGCCGCCCGGCCCGGTCTGCAGCTCGGGGTGTGCGGCGAGCACGGCGGGGACCCGGAGTCGGTGCACTTCTTCCACGCCGCCGGCCTCGACTACGTCTCCTGCTCCCCGTTCCGCGTCCCGGTCGCCCGCCTGGAGGCGGGACGTGCCGCACTGACCGCCGAGTGATCCCCCCTGGGCATGGCCTGCCAGGGTGGAGCCATATACCCCCCGGGGATACATCGAGAGGAGTCGGGAGCCGTGTTCTTCGTCGGCACCCTGGAGTTCGAGGGGCTGGGCAACCGCAGCTACCTGGCCGGCGGCCCCGGTGCCGCGGCGGTGATCGACCCGCCGCGGGACATCGACCGGGTCATCGGCGCGGCGGCCCGCCGCAAGGTGCGCATCGCCTTCGTGGCCGAGACCCATGTGCACAACGACTACGTCAGCGGCGGCCTGGAGCTGGCCCGCGTCACCGGCGCCCGCTACCTCGTGCCGGCCGGGGCGCAGGTGTCGTTCGACCGCACCCCCGTCGCCGACGGCGACACCGTGACGGTCGACGAGGGCCTTCGGCTGCGCGCGATCGCCACCCCCGGGCACACCCCGCACCACACCTCCTACGCCCTCGTCGAGGACGGGCGCGACGTGGCGGCGTTCACCGGCGGCTCCCTGCTCGTCGGTGCCGTGGGCCGCCCCGATCTGGTCGAGCCCCGGCTGACGGAGCGGCTGGCCCGCGCCCAGCACGCCTCCGCCCACCGGCTGGCCGACGAGCTGGACGACGAGGTGCAGGTGCTGCCCACCCACGGGTTCGGCAGTTTCTGCTCCTCCAGCCAGGCCGAGGGGGACGCGACGACGATCGGCAAGGAGCGCGAGACCAACGACGCGCTGACCCTGGACGTCGACACCTTCGTCGCCCGGATGCTCGCCGGGCTGGACGACGTGCCCGCCTACTACGCGCACATGGGTCCGGTCAACGCCGAGGGCCCGGGGCCGGTCGACCTCACCCCGCCCAGGCGGGCGGACGCCGCGGAGATCGCCGCCCGGCTGGCCGCGGGCGAGTGGGTGGTGGACCTGCGCAGCCGCACCGCCTTCGCCGAGGGGCATGTGGCCGGGTCGTTCAACTTCGAGGGCGACGGCAGGCTCGCCACCTACCTGGCCTGGCTGATCCCCTGGGGCAAGCCCGTCTCCCTCCTCGGGGAGACTCCGGAGCAGATCGGCGCCGCGCAGCGGGAGCTGGCGCGGGTGGGCATCGACCGCCCGGCGGCCGCCGCGGCCGGCGATCCGGCCGGCTGGATCCGGGACGGCGAACGGCTCGCCTCCTTCCGCCGCGCCCGCTTCGCCGACCTCGCCGCCGCCCGCCGGCGCGGCGACGACCTCGTCGTGCTGGACGTGCGCCGGCGCTCGGAGCGCCGGGACGGCGGCATCGACGGTTCCGTCCACATCCCCGTCCACGAGCTGCACGGACGCCTCGGCGATGTGCCGGACGGGACGGTGTGGGTGCACTGCGCTACCGGGATGCGCGCGGCGATCGCCGCCTCCTTGCTGGACGCCGCCGGCCGTGACGTGGTCGCCGTCGACGACCGCTTCGACGCCGCCACCGAGGCAGGGCTCGCCCTCAGCCGCCCCGGCTGACGAGCCCAGCGGCTCGAACTCGGCCTTCATGCCGGCCGACGCCCTCGTCTGGAGGTTCGGGGACGGCGCCGCGGCTCAGGCCAGGGAGAGGAAGAGCTTCTCCAGCCGGGTACGCATCTGCTCCCGGTCGCCGGAGGCTGCCAGGTCCGCGTCGGTCAGGCAGTGCTGCAGGCCGGTGGCGACGATCGCGAATCCGGCCTTGTCCAGGGCCCGGGACGCGGCGGCGAGCTGGGTGACCACGTCCTCGCAGTCCCGGCCCTCCTCGATCATCTTGATCACGCCGGCGATCTGGCCCTGCGCCCGGCGCAGCCGGTTGACCACCGTCTTCAGTTCCTCGGCCGCCATCGCCAGTTCCACAAGCCACACTCCTTCGCGATACCCCCGCGGGTATCCTACCGAAGCAGTGACGCGGCCGGCCGGAGGAGTCTCCCCGGCGGCCCCGGCCACCGCTCCCGACGGGACCCTGCCCCGCTACCAGCGGTGCTCCACCTGGTCCTTGATCCGCCGCTCGTACAGGTCGCGGATCGCCTCCATGGTGGCGGCGGGCAGCTCGGGCAGGCGGGCGGCGGCCGCGTTGGCGCGGGCCTGCTCGGGCGAGCGGGCGCCCGGGGATGACGGTGGTGACGCCGGGCTGCTGCACCACGCCTACATCGACAAGCTGTGGACCGAGTGGCAGCGCCGCCACCCCCGCTCCGGCTATCTGCCGACGGGCGGCACGCCCGACGTGGTGGACCTGAACGAGACGCTGCGGCCGTGGCACGACATGACCCCGGCGGACCTGCTGGACCACACGCCGCACTACACCTACGACGCCTGAACGCTCGGCGCCCGCCGCGGTCTTGGTGTCAGGCGCTCTCGGCGGTCCGGCACTCCGGGTGGCCCCAGCCGCGGTCGTTCCTGGCGATCGGCTCCCCGGCGGCGTAGGAGCGGCCGCACAGGCAGCGGCCGGGGAACTTCGCCTTGATGGTGCGTGAGGAGGATCCGGAGCGGGACCGGGATGTCCGGGCGGCGGTGCCGTTCTTGCCCCTGCCGCCGCGGCCGGGCGGGGTGGCGGGGGCGGGCGGGGGCTCGGGCGAGCCCAGCTCGCTCCCGGCGTCGCGCTGCTCGCTCGCGGCCTGGCTGGCGGCGCGGTCGGCGAAGTCGTTGAGCCGGTCGCCGTCGACCTGGTGGGCGGGCACGTAGCGGAACTCGACGGCACGGTCCTGCAGCAGCTCGTCGATGCGGACCACCAGCTCCTGGTTGGCGACCGGCTTGCCCGCCGCCGTCCTCCAGCCGTTGCGCTTCCAGCCGGGCAGCCAGGTGGTGACGGCCTTCATGGCGTACTGCGAGTCCATGCGGACCTCGAGCGGCACGTCCGGATCGGTCGCCGCGAGCAGCCGCTCGAGAGCGGTGAGCTCGGCGACGTTGTTGGTGGCCTTCCCCAGCGCCCCCGCCTGCCAGCGGACCGGGGTCTCGGAGGAGTCGGCGATCACCCACGCCCAGCCGGCGGGTCCGGGATTTCCCTTCGAGGCTCCGTCGCAGGCGGCCACAACACGTTCACGCATCCCCCGATCATGCCATGCCCCGGGGAAGGCTCCCGGCGGAGCCCATGAGCCCGCCCCGGCCCCGGCGAACCGGTGACCGGGCCCCCTCCGCGCCGCTCACACCTCGGTCATCGGGGGCATCTCGCCCTCGGTCTTCGTGGTGTCGATGACCGAGAAGGCGGCGCCCTGCGGGTCGGTCAGCGCGGCGAAGCGGCCGAACGGGGTGTCCATCGGGCCGAACTGCAGCACGCCGCCGAGCCCGGTGGCCTTCGACACGGCCTCGTCGCAGTCGGGGACGCCGTAGTAGACGTTGATGTAGGGCGGCACCTCGGGCGGGAAGTCGTCCCCCATCTCCATCCGGCCCAGCGCGGGCCGCTCACCGAGGTAGTACACCCGGAAGTCCCTCGACTCGTCCTGCATCTGGCGGCTGGTGTATCCGAAGACGGCCGGGAAGAACGCGTCGGACTTGGCGGGCTCGCGGGTGAAGACCTCCGCCCAGGCGAACGCGCCCGGCTTCCCCATCTCCGTCTCGAAGCCCTCGTGGCTGCCGGCCTGCCAGACGCCGAACAACGAACCGCCCGGGTCGCGTGCCAGGCACATCCAGCCGAAGTCGGCGACCTGCATCGGCTCCATCAGGATCTCGCCGCCGTTGTCGCGGATCTTCTGCGCGGTGCCTGCCGCGTCCGGCGAGGCAAGGTACAGGCACCACTGCGACTTGCCCGCCTGCCCCGGCATGGGCGGGACCACCGCGGCGGCCGCCTTGCCGTTCGCGTAGGCCAGGGTGTAGTTGCCGTACTCCGACGACGACTCGCCGAAGGTCCAGCCGAGGACGTCGCCGTAGAACCTCTTGGCTCCCTCGACGTCGGTGAACATCGCGTCGGCCCAGCAAGGGGCACCCTCAGGTGACTCGGCCATGGTCCCGACCTTCCCTGTGGGGGATGTCAATGGGGATGTCAAGGGGATGTCTGTGGATGGTGTCCGTGGGGGATGTCTGTGGGGGTCTCTCCGTTTCTCACGCTAGTCACCCGCGGGGCGCCCCGCGCGCCGAGCCGCCGGTGACCGCGGGGCGCTTGTGAAATTGCCGTTCTGAACGCGGTCTACCGCCCCGGAGGCGGCTGTGCTTGCCTGGGGAGCCGTCGTGACCGGCCGGGGGCGGGGGTCTCTGTATGCGCAGGGTGTGGGTCGTGTTCGTGCTGCTGGCCGCCGCGCTGCTCGCCGGGTGCACCGACCCGTCGTCCGGCCCCGGGGCCGCGCCGCCCTCCGCGGAACCGCGGGCACCCTCTGCCACCACGCACCGGCGCCCCGCCGCGACGCCCGGCACGGCACCGCCGGCGAGCCGGCCGCCCGCGGTGCTGTACCTGGGGGACTCACTGGCGATGGAGAGCCGGCAGGCGCTGGGCGCCGAGCTGCGGCGGGAGCTGCGCGCCGGGTACACCAGCGCCCCGTACTCGGGCACCACGCTGTGCGACTACCTGGAGGGAACCGGCAAGCGGTCGCTGGTCCCCGCCCGGGACAAGGCCGCCGCCCTGGTGCGCCGGCTGCGGCCGGACTATGTGGTCCTGCAGTTCTGGGGCAACGCCTGGGGCTACACCTGGTGCATGGACGGCATCACCCACGCCGCCGAACCGGAGCGGTACTTCGCGCGGTACGCGGCGGACGCGCGCCGGCTCACCGAGCAGATCCGCGCGGCGGGAGGGGCACAGAGCCCCCGGATCGTGTGGGTGCTGCAGGGCCCCGACCCGATGACACCGGACCGGGTGCGCCGGGTGAACGCCCTGTACGAGCAGCGTGCGGCGGCCTCGGGCGACCTGGTGGCGGACGCGGGCCGCACGGTGAGCGCGCCGGGTGCCCGCCACTCCTGGACGCGGTACCTGCCGTGCACGGCCGCGGAACGCTCCCGTGCGGGCGACTGCACCCAGCCCGGCCGCGGCCGCACGGCCCTGCACCGCGCCGACGACTACCTCCACTTCTGTCTGGCCCCCACCACGTCGGCCCCCAGGCCGTGCCCGGTCCGCTCCCCCGGCATCGTGCGCATCACCGGGGAGATCACCCGGGTGATCGGGGAGGACAGCCGGGGCTGACGGGCGTGACGGACGTGACCGGCCGGCCCTCCTCGCCCGCGCCGCGTGGCGGTCACTCGCCGGCGTACGCCTTCTCCAGCTCGGCGATGTCCAGCTTGTGCATCTGCAGCATGGCCTTCATCGCGCGGTCGGCCTTGGACTGGTCGGGGTCCTTGAGCATCTCGGTCAGCCGGACCGGGTTGACCTGCCAGGAGACTCCGTAGCGGTCCTTGAGCCATCCGCACGGCCCGTGCTCGCCGCCGCCCTCGACGAGCTTGTCCCAGTAGTAGTCGACCTCGGCCTGGTTCTCGCAGTCGATCTGGAAGGAGATCGCCTCGCTGAACTTGAACTCGGGCCCGCCGTTCAGGGCGATGAACTTCTGCCCGTTGAGCACGAACTCCACGGTCAGGACGCTGCCCGCGGGGCCGGGGCCCGCCTCGGTGTAGCGCAAGGTGTCGCCGAGGCTGGAGTCCTTGAAGACGGAGACATAGAAGTTCGCGGCCTCCTCGGCCTGGCCGTCGAACCAGAGACAGGTGGTGAAGCCCTTGGTGGTCATGGTTCCTCCTGGGGTGCGGCGCCGGTCGGCGCGGTTCACCTGTACCGACCGCCCGGCGGCCCGGAACTCATCGGCCACCGGCGGTTGTCGTCCAAACCCGGTGACGCTCTGCCCGTGGCGAATCTGCCGGGGGCAGAGAAACGGCCGGTGGGCGCCGTCCGCGGCCGACAGTGGAGCCGACCGTATCCGCGTCACGACGAGGAGTTCCGATGGCACCACCGACCATGCTGCAACCGCGGGCGGAAGAGGGCGACACGCCCCTGACCCGCTTCGACGACCAGCTGGCCTCCCAACTGCTCGCTCAGCGCATCGTGCTGCTCGGCACCCAGGTCGACGAGGTCTCGGCCAACCGGGTCTGCGCCCAGCTGCTGATCCTGTCCGCGGAGGACCCGCGCACCGACATCAGCCTGTGCATCAACAGCCCCGGCGGGTCCGTGCACGCGGGCCTGGCGATCTACGACACGATGCGGCTGATCCCCAACGACGTGTCCACCGTCGCCATGGGGTTCGCCGCGAGCATGGGGCAGTTCCTGCTGAGCGTGGGCACCGCGGGCAAGCGCTACGCCCTGCCGCACGCGCGCATCATGATGCACCAGCCCTCGGGCGGCATCGGCGGCACCACCGCCGACATCGAGATCCAGGCGGAGAACCTGGAGTTCACCAAGCGGACCATCGAGGAGATCACCGCCGAGCACACCGGGCAGACCCCGGAGACCATCTCCCGGGACGGCGACCGGGACCGCTGGTTCACCGCGGAGCAGGCGCGCGAGTACGGCATGATCGACCGGGTCGTGGAGTCGCTGAGCGACATCCTCCCCGGCGCGAACCGGCGGCGGATGGGACTGCAGTGATGGGGACCTACACGATTCCGAACGTCGTCGAGCGCACCCCGCAGGGCGAGCGGTCCTACGACGTGTTCAGCCGGCTGCTGTCCGAGCGGATCATCTTCCTGGGCACCGAGATCGACGACGGCGTGGCCCATGTCGTCATCGCGCAGCTTCTGCATCTGGAGTCCGCGTCACCGGAGAGCGAGATCTCGATCTACATCAACTCCCCCGGTGGCTCGTACACCTCGCTGATGGCGATCTACGACACCATGACGTTCGTGCAGGCGCCGGTCTCCACGTTCTGCGTCGGGCAGGCGGCGTCCACGGCGGCGGTGCTGCTGGCCGGCGGCGATCCGGGCCGGAGGTTCGTGCTGGAGCACGCCCGGGTGCTGCTCGGGCAGCCCGTCTCCAGCGGGGCGCGCGGCACCGCCTCGGACCTGTCGCTGCAGGCCAAGGAGATGGTCCGGATCCGCTCGCAGGTGGAGGAGGTGCTGTCCCGGCACACCCGCCACGACGTGGAGACGCTGCGGGCGGACATGGACCGCGACAAGGTGTTCACGGCGCAGGAGGCCGTGTCCTACGGCCTGGCCGACGAGGTGCTGAGCCGCCGCCTCGTCATGGTGTGAGACGCCGGGCGGAGCCATGTTGTGCGGGCCGCCCGGCGGCCCGCACCCGTCTTCTCAGGCGGCCAGGCACAGCCCGTCGTGCGGGGACCGCGGCACCGCACGGTCGCGGGCCGTCCGGCGGGAGGTGATGCGGACCAGTTCGCCCTGGGCCCGCGCCAGCAGGTCGCCCAGGCTCAGCCCGAGGGCCTGGGCGGCAGCCGCGAGGACCTCCGAGGAGGCCTCCTTACGGCCCCGCTCCACCTCCGACAGGTACGGCAGGGAGATCCGGGCGGCGTCGGCGACGTCCTTCAGCGTCCGCTCCTGCTCCTGCCGCTCCCGGCGCAGCACCTCACCCACCAGGTCCCGCCACAGCGGCTCCTTGGGAGCGGGGGCGGGGGCAGGGGCGGGCGGTGTGGCAGCAGGGGCGGAGAAAGGGCGTGGGGGCGCGGTCGCGGTGCGGGGCGACCCGGGCTGCTCGCGGGGCGGGCGGTCCCGGCGCGTGGTCCGGGGGCGCAACGGGATGACGTGGTCGTGGTCGGGCGCTCGATCGGTCACCCTCTGAGCGTAGGAATCCCGGCCGCCGACGGGAGGGAGAGGCATTCCGCCCTGAGTGAAGCGCCGGTCTCCGGGCGGCCACCACCCGCGGCCTCGCCCGAGATGCCGGGTCGCCCGAACGGCCCTACGCTGTGCCCTGCCAAACGGACGGCATGCATCGGCAGGCCGGGGGTACCCGGGCTCCCGCAGGCCCAGGCACACATGTCCGCCGTGACGTTCGTGGGGAGAGGAAATGGAGACCGCCGTGATCCGGGCGCAGGCGCAGGTCGATCAGAGCACCGAGGCCGCTACGGGTGACGGAGGTCTTCCCGGGGTCGCGGACCCGCGCAGCGTCGCTCCGCGCGACGCCAGGGAGCTGTCCCGCCAGTTCTTCCGTCGTCTGACGGAGCTGGAGGAGGGCACGCACGAGTACCAGTACGCGCGGAACACGCTGATCGAGATGAACATGTCGCTGGTGCGGTTCGCGGCCGGACGGTTCCGCGGCCGCGGCGACGACATGGAGGACATCGTCCAGACCGGCATGATCGGCCTGATCAAGGCCATCGACCGGTTCGAGCTGTCGCGCGAGGTCGAGTTCACCTCCTTCGCGCTGCCCTACATCGTGGGCGAGATCAAGCGCTTCTTCCGTGACACCACCTGGGCCGTGCATGTGCCGCGGCGGCTGCAGGAGCTGCGGGTGGAGCTGGCCAAGGCCCGCGAGGAGCTGGCCAGCCGGCTGGACCGCGAGCCGACGGTCGCCGAGCTCGCCACGCTGATGAACATCACCGAGCAGCGGGTCGTCGAGGGCCAGATCGCGGCGAACGGCTACAACTCCTCCTCCCTGGACGCCGCCCTCACCGGTGACGGTCCGGAGAACGGTGAGGCGGTCCTCGCCGACTTCATCGGCGTGGAGGAAGAGGGGCTGCGGCTCGTCGAGGACTTCCACGCGCTGGCGCCGCTGATGGCGGAACTCAGCGAACGCGACCGGCAGATCATCCACATGCGCTTCGTGGAGGAGGCCACCCAGGCGGAGATCGGCGAGCGCCTCGGCTGCTCCCAGATGCATGTGTCCCGCCTGATCAAGCGGATCATCACGCGGCTGCGCCAGGGGATGCTGGGCGAGCTGGGCTGCGCCTGAGCGACGGAGCGACGCGGAGCCGCACGGCCGTCCGGGTGCCCTCACCGCGCGGGGAGGGCACCCGGCGCTCACCCGCCCCGGCCGGGAAGCCGCCCGAGCCGAGGTCAGGCGTGTCAGGTGTGTCAGGAGTCGAAGCCGGGTCGGTCACGCGTCGAAGTCGAGAACCGCGCGCACGCACTTGCCGACGGGCACCAGCTCCACACGGACGTTGCGGGCCAGCGCCTGCACGATCTCCAGCCCGTGCCGGCCGATGCGCTCGGGGTCGCGCGGGAAGACTCTGGGCGGGGTGGCGCAGCTGTCGTAGACGGACACCGTGAGCGAGGCGTCGGTGCCCTCCAGCTCGAGAATGTACGGGCCCCCGCTGTGCCGGTCGGCGTTGGTGACGAGCTCGCTCACCACGAGCAGTACGGCGCCGGTGACCCGCTCGTCGACGGTGGCGCACCACTCGTTCCTGAGCTGATCGAGGAACTGCGCGGCGAGCTCCCGCGCCTGGGGGATGCAGCCCGGCTCGCCGGTGAAGTGTGCCGCCCGCCGAAGCGGTTCCACGGGCACGTCGAAACCAGTCGGAATCACTGCACCGTCCAGGTGGTAGGTCATGCGTTTCTCTCTGGGAGCTGGCCGGACGCTCTGCACCTGTGCTCGTACCCCGACTCGTCCAAGGCAGTCCCCCCGGTCTGTGTTGGCCACAGCACAGCAGGGAACCCGGACAATCGTGGACGAACTGATGTCGGTGCGGTGTCTTGCGACCCTGCCCGTGGTGACGCTGGGCGGTGATGCCGTCGCTCACGTCAAGGACGCCGTCTTCGACCCGGCGGCCGAGCGGATCGCCAGCTTCACGCTCACCGGCCGGGCCCTCTGGTGGGGCCAGCTGCCCCAGGACCTGCCCTGGCCGGCGGTGTACTGCCTGGGCCGCGACGCGGTGATGGTGCGCGACCGTGACGCGCTGTTCGACCTGCCGCTGTCGGTGGCCCGCCGGGACGCACTGCGCGGGCGGCTGCTGGGGGCGCAGGTGGTGACGGATGCGGGCGAACCGGTGGGCACGGTGCTGGACGTTCTGGTCCGCGGCGGCACCAGCGGCCGTGTCGTGGCCTTCCGCCTCGCCGCCCACCGAGGTCTGACACCGGGTTCGCGTCATCACCGGCACCGCGTGTACGTGCCGCGCGGCGAGACCCGCTCCGCAGACGGCCGGACCCTGATCATCCCCGAGCACGCCACCACCTACGTGACCGACGACCTGCCGGACTTCGTCACCCGGGTCGGCGCGTTCCACCAGCGGCGAAGGAGCGCCCTGCCGTGATCCTCTTCTCCCGCGTGCGCGGCCTGCCCGTGCTGACGGACGGGGACGCCCGCCGGCTCGGTGCGGTGCGCGCGCTGGCCGTCGACGCCGGGGCCGGGACGGTCACCCAAGTGCGGATCCGGCGGGGTCTGCTGCGCAGGGAGACGGTGACGCCCTGGCGCGACGTGATCGCCGTGACGGAGGACCGGGTGGTGGTCCGCACGGACACGGGCGAGGAGGCGGGCACCGGCGGGACGGAACGAGGGACACGGCAACGCGATCTGCTCGGCTGCCGGGTGCTCACCGAGACCGGCGAGGAACGCGGCACCGTGCTGGACGCGGCCCTCGACCCGGTCACCGGCCGCATCGAGACGATCCGCACCTCCCTGGCCGAACTGCGCGCCGACCGGATGCTGGGCCTCGGCGACCACGCCCTGGTGGTCCGCGCCGCCCGCGCCGACCGGATCTGAGCAGCGCCGGCGTCTTCGAGCGGACGTCCGCTGAATTCCTCTGCCGCGAGCGCTGGCCAACAGGTCGCGGAACCGGCGGACCTGGCGAAGAGCTGCGCCCGACGACCGGGCCAGGACCTCGCGGAGGCGGCGGTCGGCGGGGCGAGCGACTCCTGGTCTCCGTCGCCGGGGAGTGGGCCGCGCGGTCGCCGCTCCGGGACCGGCGTCACGGTACGCACCGGCGCCGCCGCCTGGGACGGCTTCGGACGGTACGGCCCGGGACGTCAGGACGACGCCGGCGGGGCCTCGTCGGTGCCGGGCTCGGGCGCGGTGCCGGACCCCTGCGGGGGCGGTTGCGAGGAGCCGGGGGCGGACGAGTCGCCGTCCTCGCCCCCTTCTTCGGTCGGCACCTCCTCGGACGGCGCCTCGTCGGTCGGGGATTCGTCGGCCGGGGACTCATCGGTGCCGGGCTCGGAGTCCGGGGCGGACGGCGAGGGTGAGCCGGACGGGCACTGCTCACCGGGCGGGCATCCGGACTCCTCGCCGGTGCCCTCGGTGGAGGGTGTGCCGGTGCCGTCCGAGGGGCTCGGCTCGCCCGGCGGACGGGTCGGCTTGTCCGCCTGGCCCTTGTCACCGCGCTCCCGCTCGAACCAGCTGTCCTTCTCCGGGTCGTAGACGACGAACTTCTCGACCGGTTCGGGCGCCGGTTCGACCACGACGACCTTCGCCGGGTCGTAGCCGGGCCAGCGGTCGCCGGTGTAGCGGGGGTCGGACTGCTCGACGGGTTCGGTGAGCGGGTTGCCGCAGGCGCAGCGGACCCGCGGCACCCCGCGGTCGTCGACCAGCACGGCCGTGCCCGCCTGGAGAACGGCCTGGTAGGGGATGGCGGCGCCGTCGCGGTAGCCGTGGTTGGTGACGCGGGTGTCCATGCGCAGCTGCAGCGGGGTCAGCGAGCGCAGATAGCCGGGGACGCGGGAGGGCTCGAGGTCGAGCACGGAGGCGAAGGCCTCGTTCTTGGCCGGGACGTCCTGGAGGTACTTGATCTGCTGTTCGACGTCGCAGGCGGCATTGTTGCGGGTGCCGCCGTACAGGCCGGGCCGTCCGCCCTCCACGACGCGCACCCCGCCGGGTGTGGCCGAGGCGGTGGGTGCGGACGGGGTGGCGGTCGGGGTGGCGCTGTCCTCGGCCGTCGACTCGGTGAACGGATCACGGCCCGGTGAATCGGCGGCCTGCAGGAAGACCTCGCCGCCGCCTCCGCCGCCGGCCTCCGTGCCGCCGTCGGAGCGGCCGAGCACCACGGCGAGGATCACGGCCGCCACCACGGCCACGGCGACCACCGAGATCCCGGCCACCGACTTCCACCACGGGCGGCGGCCCGGCTCCCGCGGCCTCTCGCCGCCCCCGCCGGCAGCGCTCCCGTCGCCACCGCCCGCGCCGGGCGGCTGGGAGGGCGGTCCGGACGAAGGCGGCTCGGAGGGCGGTCCGGACGAAGGCTGCTGGGACGAGGGGCCGGACGGTGGCGGCTGGGAGGGAGGTTCGGACGACGGTGGTTCGGAGCGGCCCGACAGGGGTCCGGAGGGGGGTCCGGTGGGCCGGCCGGAGTCCGGCGGTTCGACACTCACGAGCCCTTCTTCCCGCACGGGTCATCCCCGGGCAGTCACGCAGGGACGGTTGCGGTCAGATTCGCCTGATTCATCCCTTTTATTCCCTTTATTCCGTTACGCGTTCATTGTGTGTGCGTGGGGTGCGCCGCCCGCAAGCCGACGCGGACCCCCTGCCCGACGCGGACGGACCTCCCGGCAGGCGCCGTGCGCGGGCCCTGCTTAGCGTGACAGCGTGACTGCACGCACCACCCTCCCCGCCCGGGCGGTCGCCCGCCACGGCTGGCTCCAGGCCCTGGCCACGGTGCTCGGCGGGCTGATCGCCATGGTCGTGGTGGCAACGCTGGGCCTGTGGGCGGCCGGGGCCACGGATCTCCCGGAGGGGTCGTTCCCCAAGGTGGTCGCGGCGACCGTGGTCACCGCGGTCGGCGGCACGGTGGAACTGTCGGGAGATGCGGGCTCGCTGGCCGGTACCGAGGGCGGCCTGACGGTCATGCCGCTGTCCGTGACCCTCACCGGCGCGCTGGTGATCGGCTGGGGGTTCCTGCGGCCGCTGCGGCACCGTGCGGTGACGGGCGCCCCCGAGCTGGCGGGCTGGACGGCACGGTTCCTGGCGCTGTGGCTGATCGCCCTGCTCGCACTGGCCTACACCGCCCGCCACACCTTCGAGATCTCCCTCGGCGAGGGAGCACTGAGCGACCTCGGGGACCTGCTGGGGATCCACCCGGAGATCGGCTTCGCCGCGAACGTGCCGCTGACCGTGCTGGTGGGCCTGGTCTGGCTGGCGGGCGTACTGCTGCTGGCCCTGATGGTGGCGCGCGGCGCCCCGCTGCCGGGCCGGCTGCTGCGCTTCCACACGACGGTGCGTCCCGCCGCGCACGCGATGGTGCAGCTGCTGCTCGCCTTCGTGGTCATCGGCCTGGTGATCGCCCTGGTCGTGGCCGCCACCCGGGATTATCCGTCCGAGACCTTCGCGGTGATCCTGCTCGGCCTGCCCAATGTCGTCTGGCTCGCCCTGACGATCGGGCTCGGCGCCACCTGGAACGGCAGGGTGGAGGGGCCCTTCGGGCTGCCCATGCCGAAGCTGCTCGACGAGGTGCTGCGCACCCCCGACATCTCCACTCTCAACCTGGGCACGCTCGCCGAGCACGACGGCCGGGTGTGGTGGCTTCCGGTCGTCACGGGCGTGCTGCTGCTGACCGTGGCGTTCGTGATGGCCGCCGTGGCGCCACCGCGGATCCGGGTCTGGCAGCACGCCGTGCACCTGGCGGTGGCGCTGGCGCTGACGGTGCTGATGATCTGCCTGGTGGGCCGCGTCTCCGCCCGGCTCGGCCTGTCCGTGCTCGGCATCGGTGATCTGGGCGAGGGACTGGCTGGTCAGGTGCTGCTCGATCCGCAGGTGTGGGGTGCGCTGGGGCTCGCGCTGCTGTGGGGGCTGGTCACCGGATTCCTGGGCGCGCTCCTGGCGCTCCTGCTGCAACGGCGGCGCGAGAAGCAGCACGTGGCCGCGTCCGCCGGCGCCGGGTGACCGTCCGGACTACCGGGCCTGCGGCCCGAAGGCCGGGCGCGCCCAGTCCGGGGGCGGCTTCGGCAGGCGGCCGCCCGCCGGTGCGGCCGGGCCCCCGGCGGACTGCGGGACGGCACCGCCCGGGCCGCCTGCGCCCTCCGCGGCGGCATCGCGCAGCGCGACCACAAAGTCCCGGCAGGAGGCGTAACGGTCCCCGGGGCTCTTGGCCAGCGCCTTGGCGAACACCTCGTCGGCCTCGGGCGGCAGGTCGGGGCGGGCCTCGGTCACCGGCGGCGGGGGATCGTACTGGTGGGCCCACAGCAGGGCCATGTCGTCCTCACGGAGGAACGGCGGGTGCCCGGTGAGGGTCTCGTACACGACGCAGGCGAGGCCGTAGACGTCGCAGCGCGCGTCGACCGGGCGGCCGGAGATCTGCTCGGGGGCGACGTAGTCCAGGGTGCCGACGAACTGGCCCACCGTGGTGAACCCGGTCAGGGACAGTGACTTCTTGGTCAGCCCGAAGTCGGTGAGATACACGTGCTCGGGGTGGTCGGTGTCGGTGCCGTGGGCGACCAGGATGTTGCCCGGTTTCACGTCCCGGTGCACCAGGGCGTGCTCATGGGCGGCGTCGAGCGCGGAGGCCACCTGGGCGGCGATGCGCACCGCGGTGGCGACCGGCAGCGGTCCCTCGCGGTCCAGCAGGCGGCGCAGGTCGCTGCCGTCGACGTAGCGCATGGCGATGTAGAGGACGCCCTCGGTCTCACCGGCCTCGAAGACGGGCACGATGTGCGGGTGGTCGATGGCCGCCGCGGTACGGGACTCATGGGTGAAGCGGCGGCGGAAGGTGTCGTTGCGGGCCAGGTCCGGGGCGAGCAGCTTCAGCGCGACGGTGCGGTCCAGGCGCAGGTCGTGGGCGCGGTAGACGACGGCCATGCCGCCGCGGCCGATCTCGCGTTCGATGCGGTATCCGGCGATACGGCGCCCCGTCAGATCGGTCGGCCGCCCCGCGAACAGGCTGGTGTCCCCGGTCATGTCCCGTCACCCTGCGGCCCGCCACCCCGGGTGCCCGGGGGCACCACCCGGGTGGGCTCATCGGGCGCAGCCCGTTCCGGCTCCTCCGCCACCGGCCGACCGGGCTCCCCGCCCGCCACCTCGGTCCGCTCCTCCCCCACCGCCTGAGCGGACCCCTCGCCTACACGCTGGCCCGGCTCCTCGCCCACACGCTGCGCCGGCTCCTGCGGCACCACCTCGGTCGGCTCCGCCGCCACCGGCCGACCGGGCTCCTCCCCCACCGCCTGAGCGGGCTCCTCCTCCGCACCCTTCGCCGGCTCCTGCGGCACCACCCGCTTCGGCGGCTCCGCAGGCACCTGCTCGTCCGAGACCACCTGAGTCGGCGGATGTGCGGGCGAGGGGGTCCCGGTGCCCGGCGCCGTGTCGACCGCGTGGGTGTGGAGGGCGGTGCCGTCCGTGTAGACCCAGCGCCCGTGGTCGGGGTCGTAGAGCCACAGGGAGTCGCCGTCGACGACGAGGCCGATGCGCAGCCCGCGGGTGCGGGCGCCGAAGGTCTCGCCGTCGAGGGTGCCGTCGGCCAGGTCGGTGACGGCGGCCCGGTAGCGGGTCAGGGTCTCCTCGGCGCGCAGCAGCAGCGGCCGGGGGTCGGCGGTGCGGGCCATGGGCGTGCCGGCGGCGGGCGGGTCCTGGGGCACGGCGAGCAGGCGGCGGGCGTCGACCCAGGCGGACCAGCCGTTGGAGCACAGCACATGGCCCCAGTCGCCCTGCCGCTGCAGCAGCTGCACCGGCAGCAGCGGGTCGAGCGGCACGCTGGGGCGGCCCGGGTCGGGGCTCTCCCAGGTGGGGAGTCCGCCGGTGGGGACGACGTGCGTGGGGCGGAAGCCGGGGCCGGTCATCGCGGGCGCTACTTCCGCATCACCACGGGCTCCTGGCGCCGCAGCAGCCGGGAGACCAGGAGTCCGAAGACCAGCGACAGGACGAGCAGCATGCCGATGGAGCGCAGCCATGCGCCCGCCTCGTGGGAGAAGAGCGGATCGCTGCTGAGCTCGCCCGGTGAGAGCGCGGACAGATCGATGGTGCCGGCCATCGCGGCGAAGCCCCAGCGGGCGGGCACCAGCCAGGCGGCCTGCTCCAGGACCAGCACGTCGGCGAGCGACAGCAGGGCGCCGCAGAAGACGACCTGGACGATGGCGAGCAGCACCAGCAGCGGCATCGTCACCTCCTCCTTGGGCACCGCGGCGGAGACCAGCAGCCCGAGCATCATCGCGGCGAAGGCGAGCAGCGCCACCGCGACGGTGATCTCCACAAGGGGCGGCATCACCACGCCGTCGCCGCGCGGTGCGTGCAGGTCGACGCCGAACAGCGCGACCAGGGTGAGCACGACCGCCTGGAGCGCGGTGACCGTGCCGAGCACGACCACCTTGGACATCAGATACGCCGATCTGGACAGCCCCACGGCCCGCTCGCGCTGGTAGATCACCCGTTCCTTGACCAGTTCGCGCACCGCGTTGGCGGAACCGGTGAGGACCGCGCCGACGCACAGGATCAGCAGGGCGTTCATGGCGGACCTGCGGGTCAGCTCCGAGCCGGCGAGCGCCCGTGCCATGGCGCCCATCACGAACGGCAGCGCGATCATGATGACGAGGAAGGTGCGGTCCGCGGCGAGGGCCGCGGTGTAGCGGCGGACCAGTGTGCTCAGCTGGGCGCCCCAGCGGCGCGGCTTGGGCGGCGGCACGGGCGGCACGACGGGAACCGGTTCCTCGCGGGGGCGCTGCGGCTGCGCGGGTCCCTGGACGACGTAGCGCCGGTAGTAGGGCGACTGCCGGTACTCGCCCGCCCAGTCGCGGTCCTGGTCGTGCTCGAACGCGTCGAAGGCGGCCGGCCAGTGGTCGAAGCCGAAGAAGGGCAGGGCCTCCTCGGGCGGGCCGTAGTAGGCGACCTTGCCGCCGGGGGCGAGGACGAGGAGCCGGTCGCAGACGTCCAGGCTGAGCACGCTGTGGGTGACGACGATGACGGTCCGGCCGTCGTCGGCGAGGCCGCGCAGCATCTGCATCACCGAGCGGTCCATGCCGGGGTCGAGGCCGGAGGTCGGCTCGTCGAGGAAGAGCAGGGACGGTTTGGTCAGCAGCTCCAGCGCCACGCTGACCCGTTTGCGCTGGCCGCCGGAGAGGCTGTGGACGTGCTGGCGGGTGCGTTCCTCGAGTCCGAGTTCGCGGATCACCTCGTCCACCCGGGCGCGGCGTTCGGCCCGGGCGGTGTCCTGCGGGAAGCGCAGTTCGGCGGCGTAGGACAGGGCGGCGTGCACGCGCAGCTGGGTGTGCAGGATGTCGTCCTGCGGGACAAGCCCGATGCGCTGCCGCAGCTCGGCGTAGTCGTGGTAGAGGTCGCGGCCGTCGTAGAGGACGGTGCCCTCGTCGGCGGGGCGCTGTCCGGTGAGCGCGTTCATCAGGGTGGACTTGCCGGCGCCGCTCGGGCCGACGACGGCCAGCAGGCATTTCTCACCGACCGGGAAGGAGACGTGGTCGAGCAGGGTCTTGCGGCCCCGGTCGACGGTGACGGTGAGGTCCTGGACGTCGAGGGAGACCTCGCCGGTGTCGACGTACTGCTGGAGTTCGTCGCCGATCAGGCAGAAGTCGGAGTGGCCGACGCCCACGATGTCGCCCTGGGCGACCTCGGCGCGCTGAACGGGCACGCCGTTGAGGTAGGTGCCGTTGTGGCTGCCGAGGTCGACGATCTCGTAGCCGCCGTCGGCGTGGACGTGCAGCTCGGCGTGGTACCGGGAGACCATCAGGTCGTCGACGACGAGGTCGTTGTCGGGGGCACGGCCGATGCGGACGGTGCGAGTGGGCAGCGGGCGTACGGAGGTCGGCTGCCGGAAGGTGTGGGTGAGGGCGGGGTGGGCAACCGCCGAGGGCCGGTTGCGTGCGGGGGCGGTGAGCAGGACGCGGGGTCCTTCGGTGGCGTGGCCGAAGCGGATGACGGTGCCGGGGCCGACGTTGCGGATGTGGACCCGACTGCCGTCGGCGTAGGTGCCGTTGGTGCTGTGGGTGTCCTCCAGGGTCCAGTGGCTGTCGGTGGCGCGCAGCACGGCATGGTGCCAGGACACCCGGGCGTCGTCGATGACGATGTCGCTCAACGGGTCACGTCCGACGTGGTATTCACGGACCGGGCTGATCAGGGTGGAGCCCGACTCGGTCTCCAGGACGAGCTCCGGCGCGCTGGGCCGCTCCGCCATGTCCTGAATTCTACCGATTGGTCCGTGCAGGTGCCTGGCGCGGTGGGCCCGGTGCGGGGGCGCTCGGGCGACGGGGACGCCCGGGGACGGGGGCGGCGGGCTCAGGCGACGGGGACGCCCGGAACGGGGCGACGGGCTCAAGCGACGGGGACGCCCAGCACAGGGGCTGCGCGCTGCATGCGCAGGGCGTCCACGGACTCGGCGAGCAGTTCGTACTCGGTGGTGTCGTCGCCGGTGGCGATGCGCACCAGCCGTCCGGCGGCCAGCGCCTCGGCGACCTCTTCCTGCCGGGCCGGGCCCCGCAGCCACCACAGGGCCAGCGCGAGGGTGGGCGCACGGTAGGTGCCGAGCGGTACTCCGATGCGCCGGCCGTCGCAGACGCCGTACGCCGTGACATGGCACAGGAACTCGTCGTGCACGTGGCCTCCCCCGCAGAAACGGTCCCGCACCCCGAGTATGTTCACGGCTGAAGCACTGTCACCACGCGTTTCCGGCCAGTCTCCCTGGCATATGCACGACGCTCGTCGGCCGGTTTTCCCCGCCCCCGCTCCGGGCGCCAGGAGACCTCCGGCGTCCGGAGCGAGCGGGTGCGCCGCTACTGCTTGACGGCTACTGCTTGACGGCGGCGTCGATGCGGGCCAGCTCCTCCGCGTCGAAGTCGAGGCGGCGGACGGCGGCGACGCTGTCCTCCAGCTGCCGCGGGCTGCTCGCGCCGACCAGGGCGGAGGTGACGCGGCCGCCGCGCAGCACCCAGGCCAGCGCCATCTGCGCGAGGCTCTGGCCGCGGGATGCGGCGATCTCGTTCAGGGTGCGCAGCCGGGCGACCAGGTCCTCGGTGAGGGCGTCGGTGTTCAGGAAGGGGCTGTCGCTCGCCGCGCGGGAGTCCTCGGGGATCCCGTCGAGGTAGCGGGCGGTGAGCAGGCCCTGCTCCAGCGGGGAGTAGGCGATGGAGCCGACCTGGAGCTCGTCGAGGGCGTCGAGCAGGCCCTCGTCCTCGGGGCGGCGGTCGAGCATCGAGTAGCGCGGCTGGTGGATCAGCAGCGGGGTGCCCAGGTCGGCCAGGATGCGGGCCGCCTCCCGGGTCTGCCCGGCCGAGTAGTTGGAGACGCCGACGTAGAGGGCCTTGCCCTGCTGGACCGCCGAGTGCAGCGCGCCCATGGTCTCCTCGAGGGGCGTGCCGGGGTCGAAGCGGTGCGAGTAGAAGATGTCGACGTAGTCCAGGCCCATCCGCTTCAGGCTCTGGTCCAGCGAGGAGAGCAGGTACTTGCGCGAGCCCCACTCGCCGTAGGGCCCCGGCCACATCAGATAGCCGGCCTTGGTGGAGATGACCAGCTCGTCGCGGTAGGGGGCGAAGTCGGTCCGCAGGGCCTCGCCGAGGGCCAGCTCGGCGGCGCCGGGCGGCGGGCCGTAGTTGTTGGCCAGGTCGAAGTGGGTGACGCCGAGGTCGAAGGCGCGGCGCAGGATGGCGCGCTGGGTCTCGGCGGGGCGGTCGGGACCGAAGTTGTGCCACAGGCCGAGCGAGAGCGCCGGGAGCTTCAGGCCGCTGCGTCCGGTGCGCCGGTAGGGCATGTCCGCGTAACGGCCGGGATGCGGGGTGTACAACGCGACTCCTTGAGGGGTCTCGACGCAAGGGTGATCCGTCGCCTCCACTCTCGCGTGACCTGCGGGCAGCGGTCCAACAGAAGAATCCGATGAGATTCAGCGGCTAGGCTTCTCAATCATGGAACTGCGTCATCTCCAGCACTTCGTGGCCGTCGCCGAGGACCAGCACTTCACCCGGGCGGCGGAGCGGCTGATGGTCTCCCAGTCGGGCCTGTCCGCCTCGATCCGCGCGCTGGAGCGGGAGCTGGGCACGCCGCTGTTCGTGCGTACCACCCGCCGGGTGACGCTCACCGAGGCCGGGCGGGCGCTGCTGACCGAGGCGGAGCGGATCCTGGCGGGGGTGCGCGCCGCGCACGAGGCGGTCGCGGCGGTGCAGGGCGTGCTGCGCGGCACGCTGTCGATCGGCACCGAGCAGTGCATCGCCGGGGTGGATGTGGCCCGGCTGCTGGCGGCGTTCCGGCGCCGGCACCCGGACGTGGAGATCCGGCTGCGGCAGTGGGGCTCGGGCGCGCTGGCGGAGGAGGTGGCTGCGGGGCGCCTGGACCTGGCGTTCGCCTACCGCACGGAGACGGACTCCGATCAGCTGCGGTCGGTGTCGCTGACGGTGGAGCCGATGACGGTGCTGTGCCATCCGGAGCACCGGCTGGCGCGGGCCGGGGCGCCCGTGACGCCGGCCGATCTGGGCGGGGAGGTGTTCGTCGACTTCCACCCGGACTGGGGCCCGCGCCGGTCCACGGACGCGGCGTTCGCCGCGGCGGGCGTGCGGCGCACGGTGGCGCTGGAGCTGAACGACGTGCACAGCCTGCTGGACCTGGTGGACGAGAACCTGGGCATCGCCGTGGTGCCGCGGCACTTCCGGCACAAGCGCGAGACGCTCACCGCGCTGCCGCTGAAGGACACCGCTGAGGCGGTGTACGAGACCGTCGCCCTGCTGCCCGCCCCGCAGGCCACCAGCCCGGCGGCCCGCGCCCTGATGAACCTCCTGGAGCAAGAAGGGGCGTAGCACGCCCGGATGCGCCAGGGTGGATGCATGCATGCCAAGGACATCCTCATCGACGGCTACGGCCGCATCCGGGAAGAGGTCCACGCCGCCGTCGAGGGCCTCGGCCCGGACGAGCTGCACGCCCGGCCCGGCCCCGAGGCCAACTCGATCGCCTGGCTCGTCTGGCACCTCACCCGCATCCAGGACGACCACATCGCCGACGCCTTCGGCCTCGATCAGGTGTGGCTCGCCGACGGCTGGGAGAAGCGGTTCGGGCTCGGCCTGCGGCCCCACGACACCGGGTTCGGCCACAGCCCCGAGCAGGTCGCCCAGGTGCGGGTCGACTCCGGTGACCTGCTGACCGGCTACTGCGACGCGGTGCACCAGCAGACGCTGGGGGCGCTGCGCTCACTGGCCGCGAAGGACCTGGAACGGATCGTCGACGAGCGCTGGGACCCGCCGGTCAGCCTGGGCGTGCGTCTGGTCAGCGTCCTGTCCGACGATCTGCAGCACGCCGGACAGGCCGCCTATGTCCGCGGGCTGCTTCAGAGCGCGTCGGCGTAACCGGGCAGCACCACGTCCCGGATCAGCGCGTTACGCTCGTCGAACGGCAGGAAGGCGCTCTTCAGCGCGTTGACGGTGACGGTCCGCAGGTCCTCCACCGTCCAGCCCGCCTCCTCGACGAGCAGCGCCATCTCGCGGGTCATGGTGGTGCCGGAGACGAGCCGGTTGTCGGTGTTGAGGGTGACCCGGAAGCCGAGGTTCTTCAGTGCGGTGATCGGGTGCTCGGCGATCGAGGTCGCGGCGCCGGTCTGCAGGTTGGAGGTGGGGCACATCTCCAGCGCGATGCGCCGGTCCCGGATCCAGGCGGCGAGGCGGCCGAGCTTGCCGGCGGCGAGGTCGGGGATGTCGTCGGTGATGCGCACGCCGTGCCCGATGCGCTGGGCGCCGCACACCTGGACGGCCTGGTGGATGCTCGGCAGTCCGTGGGCCTCGCCGGCGTGGATGGTGAAGGGCACGTTCTCGCGCCGCAGGTGCTCGAAGGCGTCCAGGTGGTCGGCGGGCGGGAAGCCGTCCTCGGCGCCGGCGATGTCGAAGCCGACGACACCGGCGTCGCGGAAGGCGACGGCCAGGTCGGCGGTCTCCCGCGTCCGGTCGAACATGCGCATCCCGCACAGCAGCGTGCCGACCCGCACCGGGGTGCCGGCGGCCGCCGCCTTGGCCATCCCGGCGGCGAGCCCCTCCTGCACGGTCTCGACGACCTCGGGGAGGGTCAGCCCGCCCTTGGTCATCAGCTCGGGCGCGTAGCGGACCTCGCCGTAGACGACGCCGTCCGCGGCGAGGTCGAGGACGTACTCCTCGGCGGTGCGCAGCAGGCCCTCGCGGTGCTGCATGACGGCCAGGGTGTGCTCGAAGGTGGCGATGTAGCGCACCAGGTCACCGGAGTTGGCGGCCTCGACGTACCAGGCTGCCAGCTCGTCGGGGTCGGTGGTGGGCAGGGTGTGGCCGACGGACTCGGCCAGCTCCACCACGGTGGCGGGCCGCAGTCCGCCGTCGAGGTGGTCGTGCAGCACGGCCTTGGGCAGGCGGCGGAGCGTCTCGGCATCTATGCGCGTAGAAGTCATGGTGGGGTGCTTTCCTGGGCAGGGCGTTCGGGTACTGCGGGTCGAGCTCAGGCGGCGGGCTGGAGCAGGTCCCAGCGGTTGCCGTAGAGGTCCTGGAAGACGGCGACGGTGCCGTAGGGCTCGTGCCGCGGCTCCTCCAGGAAGACCACGCCCGCCTCGGCCATCCGGGCGTGGTCGCGGGCGAAGTCGTCGGTGTACAGGAAGAACCCCACCCGGCCGCCGGTCTGGTCACCGATCCGGGCACGCTGCCGCTCCCCCTTCGCACGGGCCGGCAGCAGCCCCGTCCCGGCGCCCCCGCCGCCGGGCGCGACCACGACCCACCGGGAGCCGTCGCCCCGCGGCGCGTCCTCGACCAGCCGGAACCCGAGCGCGCCGGTGTAGAAGCGGATCGCCTCGTCGTAGTCGTCGACGACCAGGGCGACCAGCGCGACGTGCCTCATCGTGACCTTCCTGGAGGTGGGGTTGACCGGAGAGGTTATACGTAAAACCCGACCGGACGCCAGTCCGGGACCGGGCGGGATGGAGACCCGCCCTCTGCCGGCAGCAGAACACCCGCCGCACCCGGCTCGACGATCACTACAGTCCGGCTCATGACGACAGTCGAAACGCGCACGGTCCAATACACGGCCGACGGCCTGACGATGACCGGGCACCTCGCGCTCCCGGCCGGTGCCGGTCGCCGGCCCGGGGTCCTGGTCGGGCCCGAAGGGGTGGGGCTCAGCGATGTCGAGCGCCGCCGGGCCGATGCGCTCGCCGAGCTGGGATACGTGGCGCTGGCCTTCGACCTCCACGGCGGGCGCTGTTTGAGCGATCCGCAGGAGATGCTGGCTCGCTGCACGCCCCTGCTCGCCGACCCCGACCGGATGCGGGTCATCGGCCACGCGGCGCTCGACGTGCTCCGCGCCGAACCCCGGACCGACCCGGACCGGATCGCCGCCGTCGGCTACGGGACCGGGGGCGCCATCGCCCTGGAACTGGGGCGCGACGGCGTCGGCCTGCGCGCGATCGCCACGGTCAACGGACTGATCACGGGCCGCCCGGGAGAGGCGGCGCGCATTCGCTGCCCGGTGTGGGCCGGGGTCGGGTCGGAGGACCCCATCATGCCGCCCGCGCAACGGGACGCGTTCACCGCCGAGATGCAGGCCGCCGGCGTCGACTGGCGCCTCGTGGTCTACGGCGGCGCCCTGCACGCCTTCCATCACCCACCGGCCGGCCACGCCGCGCTTCCCGGGGTCGGTCATCACCCCCGGCACGCGCAGCGAGCCTGGCGGGACGTCGTGGACCTGCTGGCCGAGTGCCTGCCGCTGACGGAGTGACCCGGGCAGAGCGAGGTACGCGGTCGGGGCGGCGGCCCCGTGGAGCAGGGCGGGTGCCGCGAACCGATGCGCGTGCCCGGCTGCGGGCGGCGACGCCGCCCGGCTGCTCGCAAGGCGACGCGAGCTGGGGCGAGCCGGGGGGTGTCGGCGGCCCGCGCTGACAGGGTGCCGCTGCGCCCGCCCGCCCCCGCTCTCGACCTCGCTCGAGCGGGGGCACCCCCATTGCCCCAGGCGGCACGACCGCCCACAGCTACATCGCCGTGGCCCGCAGCTACGTCGGCACGGCGGCGGGCAGCACCCGCCGCGATGTCGTACGGGAAGTCACGCTCCCGGACTCCGGCCCCGCCCGGGGGCGGAGTCCGGGGCGCGCGCCTTCCGGCCGGTGACCGGCGGGAGCCCAAGAGCCCTGCCGGGGCCTGTCTTTCGGCTCTAGCCGGTGACCGCCGGGTACGTGTAGGTGTTCAGGGTGGCCACGGCGGAGGCGGGGTCGCCGAGGTCGTAGTGGTCGACGGCGAGATAGTTGGGCTTCTTGCGGGCGGCCGGCTGGCAGAAGCGGCGGGCCCGGTCGGTGAGTTTGGAGTTGTCGGTGGTCGCCGTGGCGGTCATCGGGACGTCGCGGAAGTGGTTCATCACGAACAGCGGGCGGAAGCCGGGCTCGGTGCGGGTCAGCGGGATGGTGGTGCCTGCGTCGTACCAGCGGCTGTAGCAGGACCAGTCGGAGGTGCCGACGCCCGGGCCCATGGACCAGTAGTTCTCGACCGTCCACTCCCGCTGGTACATCACACCGAAGCTGTCCCGGGTGAGGCCGGCGGCCTCGTCGGCGGCGCGGCTGTGGTCGGTGAAGATCAGCAGGCGGTGTCCGGCGGCGGTGAGTCCGGCCAGGGTCGGCCAGCCGTGTTCGCGCACGCCGGTGCGGTCGGGCCGGTAGAGGACGTCCGACAGGCCGTTGACGCGGGCGAGTTCGGCGCGCAGGACCGCGGGTTCGACGTAGTCCTCCAGGAACACGGTGACGAACTGGTCGGGGTGGGCCTTGAGGAAGTCGACCATCCGCTGCAGGTCGACCCAGAGGGCGACAGGTCTGCGGACCAGGGAACAGCTGTTGTGGCAGAGGATGGCGCCGTCCGGGGTCTGGTGGATGTCCAGCATGAACCCCCGTACGCCGTCGGCGAGCTGGCGTTCGATCCCGCGCTTCTGGTTGGGGAAGAGGTCGGCGAAGGGCGGGGCGAAGCCGCCGTCGACGCCGTTGGCGTAGGCGTTGTGGGCGGTGAGGAAGGTGACCTGGTCGAGGGTGCGGCGGTCGGGGGTCGGCATGGGGCCGGTGACCGGGTCGACCGGGGTGAGGTACCAGGAGGCGAGGTCGTCCGCGCCGCCCCCGACGACGAGTTGGGCCGGGTGGGTGCCGCCGGCCGGCTTGGGGCTCAGGGCGAGGCGGCGGTCGGTGCCGGGCACGGTCAGGGTGAAGCGGTCGTCGCCGGCCGGAGCGATCTGCCAGGGCGCGTCCTGGCTGCCGCAGCCGACGGTGCGGGCCTGGTCGCCGGCGCGGCCGAGGCAGCTGCCGGGGCTGTCGGCGTTCTCCAGCAGGTAGGTGCCCCCGTTGGCGCGCAGGTTCCACTGCTGTCGGTCCTCATTGCCGCGCGGGCGGTGCTGCTCGACGGCGCCGGAACGGTCGGCCGCGTTGAAGCCGGTGACGGTGCTCTGGACGTAGTACGTGCCGGGCGGCGGGACCGGCGCGGCGCCGGCGGCGGGCCCGGGGGCCACGACCGC
>NZ_BAAAIZ010000033.1:133619-135870 GCF_039526425.1 Streptomyces thermospinosisporus | reverse complement strand
GGTCGTGACGGCGGTGGCGAGCAGGGCGTGGCGGGTGCGCATGTGGTGTGCCCCTTCGTCCGAGGGGTGGCCGCACAGGAGTCCACCCCAAGTGGTCAGGTGCATGACACCACGCCCTGCGGTGCGGCGTCAGCGGTTCGTCAGCAGTACAGGTTGCCGCCGGGCGAGACCCCGAGGATCTGCGTGAACCGCTGATAGGTGCTGACCCGGCTCTGCACCTGGGCCGGGTTCTTGCCGTCGCACTCCAGGGAGCCGTTGATGCTGCGGATGGTCTGGCCGAAGCCCGCCTGGTTGACCATGGCGGCGTGCGGGGTCATGGTGCCCGGGCCGGTCTGGGTGTTCCAGTACCACAGGGCCGTCTTCCAGGCGACGGCCGCGTCGTTCTGCACCAGCCAGGGGTTGTTGAGCAGGTCGATGCCGAGCGCGTCGCCCGCCGCCTTGTAGTTGAAGTTCCAGCTCAGCTGGATCGGCCCGCGTCCGTAGTAGGCGGCCTGTCCGGCCGGGCAGCCGTAGGGGCGGCTCCAGTCGCAGTAGTGCGGGTAGTTGGCGGTGTTCTGCTCCACCACGTGCACCAGACCGCCGGTCTCGTGGCTGACGTTGGCGAGGAAGGCGGCGGCCTCCTGCTTCTTCACCGTGTCGCTGCCGGTGGTGGCGAAGCCGGGGTAGGCGCTGAGGGCGGCGGTGAGCCCGCTGTAGGTATAGAAGGGGTTCCGGTTCGGGAACATCTGGTTGAACTGAGCCTCCGTCACCACGAAGGACCCGACGGGAGTTCCGGGCCCGTTGTCACAGGCGTAGGGCTCCCAGTACCAGGTGCTGATGGTCGGGTCGTAGCCGGGGTTGCCGTGCTCGGCTATGTAGGCCCTGCCGTCCGTGTAGCGGACGATGTCACCGGCGTTGTACCACTTCCCGGCCTGCCAGTTCGGGTAGCTGGAGCAGGAGGCGGCCGCGGCGGGGGCGGCGGGGAGCAGGACGGGTGCGGTACCGGCCAGGACGAGTGCGGCGGTCACGGCGGCGAAGCGGCGTCTCGACAAGGGATCAACTCCTTTGCGGGACACGGCCGCTCCCGCGCTCAGGGCAGCAAGGGGCGACCCTCGACCGCGTGCACCGGGGAGCCGGTCACGGCGTGGGGGCGGCCGTGGTGGGGGGTGTCGGGCACACTCAACCGCTTTGGTCTGTACCAGTCAAGGGTTTAGACCAATAGATTCCGCCAGTCCGCTTCCGCCGATCCACTTACGCCGGTGCCGGACAGGCGCCGCCCCGAGCCTGGATCAACCGATTCCGGTGAGGGCTCAGCCGCCCTCGGCGGGCACCACGACCAGGAACGCGTCCGACTCCAGATCCATGACCACCGTCGCCGGCTCGCCCTGCGCACGGCACCGGGCCGCGTACTCCTCGGCCGGCCACGATCCGCGCGGCGAACCCGCGGGAAACCGCTCCAGCACCTTCGCTCCCGATGCCGTGGTCATGGGGGCGGACACCTCCTGTGGGTCTGCGACACCTCGCCCACAGTCCGTCTGCCCCCGGACCACCCGGACATGTCGCGCCCGGGTCACACCCCTCTGACCTGCCCCCGCGCGCATGTACGGCCTGAGCGGAGCCATGTGCGCCCTCGGCGTGTGGATGATCATCTCGCAGATCGTCGGCGAGAGCCCGGACGCCGGAGTCATCTGGAACAACATCGTCGTGGGCGCCCGACCCTGGTGCTGGGGCTGATGTGTGCCGCCACGGCGGCCAGGGCCACGACCCGGTCGTGACCCCCGGCCGCTTCCTCCGGTTCCTCCCTACGTGAAGGAAGCCGAACGCCGGTCCGCGCCCGCCGCGGACCGGCGTTCGCGCGTCCGGCGCAGGCCCGTCGCGCCGTGCGGCGGCGGGGTGCGTGTCCCCGGCGTCCCGGGGCAGACGCTCTACAGCGGTTCTACTGCAGGGGTCAGGAGGAAGAGGGGCGATATGGAGATCGACGGAGTCATCAGTGCCATCGTCATCGGCATTGTCATCGGCGTCCTGGGCCGTCTGGTGGTTCCGGGGCGTCAGCGCATCGGGATTCTGTGGACGATCCTCGTCGGCATCGTGGCCGCACTGATCGGTTCGGCGATCGCGGCGGCCCTGGGCGTGGCCGACACCAAGGGCGTCGACTGGATCGAATGGCTCATCCAGATCGGCCTCGCCGCGGTCGGCGTGATCGCGCTGGACCGGGCGAAGGCCCGCCGCTGACGAGCACGCCGGCGGCTTCGCGCACGGGCATCGCGAACGG
>NZ_BAAAIZ010000033.1:120597-133567 GCF_039526425.1 Streptomyces thermospinosisporus | reverse complement strand
ACCCGTTCGCGATGACGGTGTGCACCCGGCCCCGGATCCATGCGGCTCACCCCGGCACCGGTAGGCCGCCGGGTCAACGCAATTGAGGCGGACACCCTCCGCGGGGCTGCCTAAGGTGACCGAGGATGCCGATCACATCGTCGTCACGGGAGGCCGTCCATGGTCGTGAAGGATGCCGAGCCGGCGCATCTGCGCCGCTGTGTGGAGCTGGCGGCCGAGGCTCTCGACGCCGGGGACGAGCCGTTCGGGTCGGTGCTCGTGGGCGGGGACGGCGGGGTGCTCGCCGAGGACCGCAACCGGGTGGCCTCCGGGGACCGTACCCGGCATCCCGAGTTCGCCCTGGCGCGCTGGGCCGCGGAGCATCTGACGCCCGGGGAGCGGGCCGCCGCCACGGTGTACACCTCCGGTGAGCACTGCCCGATGTGCGCGGCGGCGCACGCCTGGGTCGGTCTCGGACGGATCGTGTACGTGGCCTCCTCCGCACAGCTGACCGGCTGGCTCGCCGAGCTGGGCGTTCCGGCGCCGCCGGTGCGGCCCCTGCCGGTGCAGGAGGTCGCACCCGGCGTCACGGTGGAGGGCCCGGTCCCCGAGCTGACGGACAGTGTCCGGGAGCTGCACCGCCGGTTCCATCGCGCGGCGGGCTGAGCCCGGCGTGCCCGCCGAGCCGGCCGACGTGGAACGCCCGGCCGGCTCGAGGCGCGGCACGGCCCTTCGCTCAGGCGTCCCGCCGCGGGCGGAAGCGGCGGTGCAGGGCGACGCCGCCGAGGAACAGTGCGGCACCGGTCGCGGCGACCGGCAGGGTGTGGTCCGCGCCGGTCTCGGCGAGGGCGCCGGTGGACCGCTGCGCCGGCTCGGGGGCGGGCGCGGGCTCGATGCGGGGCGGGACGGAGCGCTCGGGCTCCTCCTCGGCCGGCCGCTCGGGCTTCTCGCCGGAGGTGTTGACGGACTCGTTGCCCTCGGCGGCGTTGCCGGCTCCGGCCACGTTCACGCTGTTGCCGCTGACGTTGACCGGCAGATGGACGGGCAGCTGCACGCCGTTGCCGGAGGCCACGCCCGGGGAGTTCTGCGTGGTGCTCTCGGCGGAGGCGCCGCCGGACGGCCCCGAGCCGGACTTGCCGTTTCCGTCCTCGTTGACGCAGGCGTTGCCCGCGGCGGGGTTGAGGAGTCCCACCACGTTCACCGTGTTGCCGCACACGTTGACCGGGACGTGCACCGGCAGCTGCACGGTGTTTCCGGAGAGCACTCCGGGTGAGCCGGCCGCGGCTCCGTCGGCCCCGGCATCGGCGTACGCCGGCACGGCCAGGCCCATCGCGCCCGACGCGGCCGCGACGGCGATCACACCGTTACGGGTAACCCGTCTCATAGGTGTCCTGCCTTCCAGACATGGTCGCGAGCACTCGCCCGCACCGGGTGCAACGCGGGCCCACCATCCGAGTTATGGCTTATCCGTAAGTCACTCCCCGTTCACTCCAACGGGCGTCCCCGCGGTCGAAACTCCGGCAAAGCCGTCGAACTCACGGCGGCCGCCCACCCGCCGGACGGGGGGTACGGGGTGAGCCGTCCGGCCGACAGGCGAGGCCGGGTGAGCCCGCCTATCGTGGGCCAGGGCGCCGGCTCCCGGTCCGCTGTGGGCGGCGCACGTGGAGGCATCGATGCAGGCCAAGCTGTCCGTGCGACTCTCGCTCCGGCACTGCGCCGTCGTCGCGGCGGCGACGCTGGCCCTGCTGGGCGCGGGCCTGCCGGCCGCCGGCGCGGCCGGGGAGCCGGACCTCAGCCGCTTCACCGACCAGAAGATCAAGTGGTCGGCGTGCGAGGGCACGGACATGCCCGAGGACCTGCAGTGCGGCAAGATCACCGTGCCGCTCGACTACTCCGATCCGGACCGGGGCACCCTCGATCTGGCCCTCGCCCGCTACCGGGGCACCGGCGACCCGAGGGGATCGGTGGTGCTGAACTTCGGCGGCCCGGGCGGCTCCGGGGTGCTGGGACTCGCCCACGGCGGCAAGGAGTTCCTGGGCCTGACCGACGAGTACGACGTGGTGTCCTTCGACCCCCGCGGCGTCGGCCGCTCTGCGCCGGTCAGCTGCGGGGAGGAGGCCACCAGCCGGGCCCTTGAGGTCACCGACGGTGAGGACGTGTCCGATCCGGCGGGCATGCTGCGGCAGTTGCGCGAGGTGGCCGCCGAGTGCACCGAGCACTCGGGACCGGTGCTGCGGCACATGGGCACCGTGGACGTCGCCCGTGATCTGGACCTGATGCGTGAGGTGCTCGGCGACGACAAGCTCAACTACCTGGGCTTCTCCTACGGCACCCGGCTGGGCGCGGTGTACGCGGCCCGGTTCCCCGACAGGGTGGGCCGCATGGCGCTGGACGGGGTGGACACCCTGACCGAGCCGCTGACCGAGCAGGGCCTGGTCAGCGCCAAGGGCCAGCAGAAGGCGCTGGAGAGCTTCCTGACCTGGTGCACCGAGGACATCGCCTGCCCGTTCGGGCAGGACCCCCGGCTCGCCCGCACCCAGGTGGTGGAGCTGATCCGCTCGCTCGACGACGACCCGGTGCCCACGGACTTCGGGTTCGAGTTCACCGGCCAGGACCTGGCCGGCGCCATGGGGCAGGGGCTGTACAGCAGGGAGCTGTGGCCGCTGCTGCAACGGGCGCTCGCCCAGCTGATGGAGGACGGGGACACGCGCGGCGTGGAGGCCTTCGCCGCGGGCGGGGTCACGCTGCCGGTCCCGGTGCCGGTCCCGGTGCCGGTACGGGGACACACCCCGCTGACCGACGAGGAGGAGATCCCGCTGGACAACCTGCCGGCAGCGCTGATGGCGGTGAACTGCGCGGACGACCCGGACCGTCCGCCCGCCGCCCGGGTGACCCGTGACTTCGCCCGGCTGCGGGAGGCCTACGAGGAGGCCTCTCCGGTCTTCGGGCGCTACCGGCTGGCCCAGGTGCTGCTGTGCCACGGCCGTCCCAAGGGGACCGATTACATCCGGGAGCGGGTCAAGGACCTGGACGCCCCGAAGATGCTGCTGGTCGGCACCCGGGGCGACCCGGCGACGCCGTACGAGTGGACGGTGCAGACGGCGAAGCGGCTCGGCTCCTCCGCGGTGGTGCTCGACAACCGGAGCGAGGGGCACACCGGCTACGGCTCCTCCAAGTGCGTCCACCGCAAGATCGACGACTTCCTCCTCTACGGCTCCCTGCCCAGCGACGGCAGCTCCTGCGGCACGGAGGAGGACGAGCGCGAGTAGCGCCGCCGGCCACCGGGGTCCTGGCCGAGGAACCACGGTCTGCCGGATTGCCCCGAATGCCCTACGAGGGAATCGGCTCTATGGTGCTGTCATGGAGCACGATCTGAGCCCCGCGACCCTTGCCGAACTACGCCGCCCGCGGCCCTACCCTGCGGTCTCCGTGCTGACGCCGACGAACCGGCGCGATCCGCTCAGCGCCGAGGACGCCGTCCGGCTGCGCAATCTGGTGGCCGAGGCCAAGCGGCGGCTGGAGGCCGATCCCGCGGTCACCCGGGACCGGCGCATCGAGGTCTCCAAAGAGCTGGACCGGGCCCTGGCCGAGGTGGATCTGACGCACTGCGAGGACGGCCTGGCCATCTTCGCCGCCCCCGGAGAGCACCAGGTGTGGACGCTGAGGCGCTCCGTGCCCGAGCGCGTGGTGCTCTCGGACACCTTCCTCACGCGCAACCTGGTCTCCGCCCACGCCGCGGAGCGGCGGTTCTGGGTGCTGTCCGTCTCCGCCGACCGGGTCACCCTGTGGAGCGGCGGCGTGGACCGGGTCGTCGAGGAGCGCAGGGGCGGCTTCCCGATGACCCGTCCCCCGGAGAACTTCGACCCCGAGCGGGAGGAGCGGATCGGCGACCAGCCGAGCGCGTTCCGGGACGAGAGCACCCGGCGCTTCCTGAAGGAGGCCGACGCCGCGATGGAGGCCGTGCTGCGCCGCGACCCGCGGCCGCTGTACGTCACCGGCGAGCCGGCCGCCCTGTCCGCGGTCAGCGAGGTCGGCACGGTGACCAAGGACGCCGTGCACGTCCAGCACGGCGGGCTGGCCCACGGCCCGCACGAGGCGGTGTGGCAGGCGATCCGCCCGGTGCTGGAGGAGGAGGCGCGGCAGAGCACGGAGCAGGTGCTCAAGGAGCTCGAGGCCGCCCGTGGGCGCAAGGAGTACGCGGCCGGGGTGGACGAGCTGTGGCAGAGCGCCCGGGAGGGCCGGGTGCGGCTGCTGGCCGTCGAGGAGAACTACCAGGTGAGCGTGCGCGACACCGGGGAGCACCTGGTGATCGCGGCGAACGGTGATCTGGACGTGCGCCACGACATCGTCGACGAGATCGTGGAGCAGTGCCTGGAGACCGGTGCCGAGGTCCGCTTCGTCCCGGACGGCACGCTCAAGGAGGCGCAGGGAATGGCGGCGGTGCTGCGGTACTGAGCACACCGAGGAGGGGGTCCTGACGCTCCGTCACACCCGGATTCAGGGCGAACGGGTGCCCGCCCCCCGAACGCCTGACCGATATGCCGCAGGCGACCCATCGGCCCGTCAAGTCACTTGCGTATCATCGAAGTTGACGCGGCGGGCCGACCTGTCGCGCATACCCCGGAGTAACTCCGCAAAGACGGTGGCATATGCCCTCGGCACCGCCCTATCGTGTGTTGCCGAATCCCTTACGAGCCGTCGCGGGCTGTGCAACAGTCGTAACAGCCCCTCCGCCTCGAAGGCCGTTCCGACCCGCATCGGAGTGCGTCATGCCGTCCCATCTCTCCGCGGACCGCTCAGCCGCCCAGCCGCCCGGGCGCGGCTCGGTCGACGCACTCATCTCCCAGACCCGGCGGCTCAAGGACGACGTGGACGCGGTGCGCCGCGGCACCCCGGCCGACGCCGCCGACCCGCGGGAACGCTTCCAGCGGGCGCTGTACGACCTGGCGCTGCATCAGCTCAACGATCTCGACGAGCACTTGGCCCAGCTGAGGGAGGCCCCGCGGCAAGCGTCCGGGCCGTCCTCGCCCGCGCCTCCCGTCCCCCGGCAGGGCTCCCTGGTCAGCCGGGTCGGCAGCGCGGAGTGGAATCTGCTCACCGACGAGGCCAGCTGGTCGCCGGAGCTGTACGGCGTGCTGGGCCGCGACCCCGCCGCTCCCCCGCTCACCCTCGACGAGCTGCCCTCGCTGGTGCTCGACGAGGACCGGCCGAAGCTGACGGCCATGGTCACCGGCTGCCTCGTCGACGGCCGTCCCATCGACGGAGAGTTCCGTGTCGTCCTCCCGGACGGCGGGGTGCGCACCATGCACATGATGGGCGAACCGGTGCTCGGCGCCGACGGCAGCACCGCCTCGATGTGGGCGGTCCTGCGCGACGTCAGCGAACTGCGCCGCTGCCGCAGGGCGGTCAGCGAGACCCGTGACTCGCTGCACCACCAGTGGCAGAAGGCCGAACAGACCGAGCACCGGCTCGCGGTCGAGCTGCAGGAGGCCGTGCTCCCGGCACGGCACGGCACCCTGCGGCTCCCGCACACCGGCCCGCGCACCGCGCAGCCCCACGCCGGCCGGCCGCGGCTCGACATCGCCGCCCTCCAGCTGCCCTCGTCCACCGGCCCCCGGATAGGCGGGGACTGGTACGACGCGCTCGACGTGTCCGACGGAACGACACTGCTGAGCGTCGGCGGGCTCACCGGGCAGGGCAGCGTCGCCGTGGCCTCCGCCCGGGCGATGCTGCTCGGCGCGGTGCGCGGCATGGCGATGGCCGGCACCGCTCCGGGCCCGCTGCTTACCTGCCTCAACGGGCTGCTGGACGCCACCGTACAGCCCGCCCTGGGCAGCGCCCTCTGCCTGCGCTACCGGCCCGGCACCCGCTCCCTGGTGTGGGCGCGGGCCGGCCGGCTCGCCCCGCTGCTGTTCCGCGGGGGGACGGGACGGGTGCTGGACGCACCGGAGGGCATGCTGCTCGGTACCGCCTCCGGCGCGGTGTACGGGCAGGCCGAGGAGACCCTCGAGCCCGGCGACCTGCTGCTCCTGCACACCGACGGCCTGGTGCCGGGGTACGCGGGAGAGGCGGCCGCACACCGGTTGCTCGCCACGATGACGCCACAGGTCACCGGGGCCACCACCGCACAGGACTGCGTCCGGGCGATGGTCCGGGAGTTCGGCGAGCAGCACCGCGAGGACGACGCCTGCGTGCTCGTGGCACGGGTGACCGACTGGCGCGGATCACCGACGGCGCGGCCAGGCGCGGGTGTTCAGCACGGATGACCTACGGCCCGGAATCCAGGTCGCCGGCATCCGGCGCCGACGCCGTCACGCCGGTGCGGTCTTGCCGCCCCTCCCCTTCGGCTTCGGCAGCGCCAGCTCGATCTCCTCGCGCAGCTCCTGGATTCTCGGGTAGTCGGCGAACTGTGCGGTGAGCCGGTACATCTGGCGCAGCCGGTCCCAGGTGCGGTGGGAGGAGTTCTGTCCCATGGACACCAGGGCCAGCCGGGCGAAACGGTCGGCCTGTTCCGGGTCGTCGGCGATGAAGCAGGCGGAGGCCATGGACAGGAAGTCGAAGATCTTCGACCGCTGCTGGGCCTCCACCCGCAGCGCCAGCGCCTTGTCCGCGTAGTGCTGGGCGTGGGCGGCCGCTCCCGGCTCGAACTCCGCCAGCGTGCGGTACGCCAGGGCCTGCATGCCGTACAGGTCCGCCTCGTTGAACAGCTGCATCCAGCTCGGCGGCGGCACATCGCCCTTGTCGGAGACGAACAGATCCTCGGCCCGGCCCAGGGTGCGGCGCATCGCCTGGCCCTTGCCCATGGACGCCTGCGCCCAGGCCTCGATGGTGTGGAACATCGCCTTGGTGCGCGGCAGCACTTCCTGGCCCGACCCGGACTGGGCGAGCTTCATCAGGTCCAGCGCGTCGTCGGGCCGGCCGAGGTGCACCATCTGGCGGGCCGCCCGGGACAGCGCCTCACCGGCGCGCGGCCGGTCGCCGCCCTCCCGCGCGGCGTGTGCGGCGATGACGAAGTACTTCTGGGCCGTGGGCTCCAGGCCGACGTCATGCGACATCCAGCCGGCGAGGACGGCGAGATTGGCGGCGACGCCCCACAGGCGCCGCTGGAGGTGGGGTGGATGACGGTAGGCGAGCATGCCGCCCACCTCGTTGAGCTGGCCGACCACCGCCTTGCGCTGGAGACCGCCGCCCCGGGCGGCGTCCCAGGCGCGGAACACCTCCACGGAGCGCTCCAGTTCCTCGATCTCCTGCGACCCGATGGGGGCGGCCTCGTAGCGGTCGAACCCAGCGGGGTCGGCGTGCAGGGGATTGCTGAGGCGGGGAGCGTCGGCGGTCAGGGCCGGATCGGTGTGCAGCCAGTCGTGCATGGCGCTGCTGAGTGCGGATCCCGCGGCGAGCGCGGCGCCCGCGCCCACCAAGCCGCGTCGGTTGAGCATGAGGTCCATTCCCGTGAATTCGGTGAGGACCGCGGCGGTCCGCTCGGGCGCCCACGGGAGGGAGTCGGGATGTTCCGTGCTCTGGCCGCTCTGCCGTTTCCCTGCACGCCCGCGCCGGACCAGACCGAGGTCCTCGATGGTCACGACACGGCCGAGACGCTCGGTGAACAGAGCCGCCAGCACCCGCGGTACGGGATCGCGCGGGATCTCTCCCATGTCGATCCACCGCCGCACCCGGGAGGTGTCGGTCGCCAGCTGGGGGTGGCCCATGGCCGCCGCCTGCTTGTTGACCAGCCTCGCGAGTTCGCCCTTGGACCAGCCGGCCAGGCCGAACAGGTCCGCGAGCCGGGTGTTGGGTTGTCCGCTCACGTAAGCCCCCAGGTTCTCGGCTGAGTTGACAGTAGACCGGTGAGAGTTGCCGGGCGACTATTCGCCACGGTTCGCCAGGGTGCGCCAGATGGTGTGCCAGGGGACATCGGGTGTCGAGTAGGAGTGCGCCACCACGACCCGGCCGCCCTTTCCGGTACGGCCGGTGCATTCCCCCAGGGTGCGCCTGGAGGGCCCGGGCCGGGTGGGGCACTGACGTCGCAGGCACACGAAGGGATCTGTCTCGCCCATGTACGCAGCATCGTCCTCCGTGTCCGCCCCGCCCCGGCCGCTGCGTTCGCGTCCGTCGGACAGCGGCCCCTATCTCGCCCCCGCACGGCCGGCGGCTCCCGTGCTCGGCGCGGGACGGGTACGGCGCGCTCCGGGGCCCGGCACCCAGCCGGTCAGCGGCAGACTCGACCTGTCCGGCCCGCAGGGCGCCCAGTTGCGCACGGCGATCGCCTCGGTGCACCGGATCTGCCCGGAGTTCTCCCCGGTGCAGGTGCTGCGCCGCAGCGGACGGTCGGTGCTGCTGGTCGGCACCACGGGCCGCAGCACGGCGGTCGCCAAGTGCTTACTGGACCACTCCCCCGCCTGGTCCGAGCGGATCCGCCACGAGATAGCGGCGTACCGCTCGTTCGTCCGGCACCGCCCGCCCGTGCGGGCGCCCCGGCTGATCGCGGCGGACCCGGACAACTGCACGCTGGTGATCGAGCGGATGCCCGGCCGGGTGGCGGCACTTCAGCGGCACCCCATGGAGGCGCCGCCGCGGGCGGACATCAGGGCGGCACTCGGAGCGATCTGCCGGCTGAACTCCTGGCGGCCGGCGGCGGGGACGTTCGACGCCCCGCTGGACTACGCGGCCCGCATCGCCCGCTACCACGAGCTGGGGCTGCTCACCGACCGGGACATGGGTGATCTGCAGAAGCTGCTGCACGGTATCGCGCTCGCCGCGGGGCGGCAGGGCATGGGCCAGTTCTGCCACGGGGACGCCCTGCTCTCCAACATCCTGATGTCACCGGCTGGTCCAGTGCTGGTGGACTGGGAGCACGCGGGCTGGTACCTGCCCGGCTACGACCTGGCCACGCTGTGGTCGGTGCTCGGGGACGCGCCGGTGGCGCGGCGGCAGATCAGCCAGATCGCGCAGTCGGCGGGCCCGGCCTCGCGGGACGCCTTCCTGGTGAATCTGATGCTGGTGCTGACCCGCGAGATCCGCACCTATGAGACGGCCGTGCAGCGTTCGATGCACGACACGGCCCCGGTGGCACCGGGTTCGGCCCAGCCGGGTGCCGCACCGTCCGGCGAGGAGCAGCGGCTGCTGCTGCGGCGGCTGCACGACGACTGCCAGCTGGCCCGCCGGGCCGTGCGTGCGGCGGTCGGCACTCGCTGACGGGGACGAGGATCCGCGGTGCGCCCGTCGGGGGCGCGCCGCGGATCACGTATGTCCGGGGGCGGCCCTCACGCACGTACGTCCGGGAGCGGCCCTCACGCAAGGGGCCATTGGTGTACTCCTGTGATGCGCCGCAGGCCCCGGCGCCGCCGCCACGAAACTCCCCCACACCTCGATTGACAAGGGAATTCTTCCTCTCCTGGGCATGATTGACGGATCGTCGGACCGGCGGTACCACTGACGCACCGCTCGGCCCCGTACGGCCCGTCCCGCCCGTTCGTCCCAGGAGGCTGCTTTGCGAGGATCCCCCATCGAGTCCGTCCGGCCCGCCGGGCGGCGACGCGCCCGGGGGGCCGCCGGTGCCCTGGCCGCCACGGCGCTGACGCTGCCGCTGCTCGGCGCCGCCCCGTCGTCCGAGGCCCCGCCCGCCACCGCCCGGCTGCAACAGGCGTTCGCCGAGGCGTCCGCGGAGTACGGGGTGCCGCAGAGCGTGCTGCTCGGGGTGTCCTATCTGCAGTCCCGTTGGGACAGTCACGGCGGTGCGCCGAGCGTGTCCGGCGGGTACGGCCCGATGCACCTCACGGACGCCCGCACCGCGCTCGCCACGGCCGGCCACCACGGCGGGGGCATGGAGGACCCGCGGGGCGACGACGCCCGGCCCGCGCTGCTGCCCAAGGACCTCAGCTTCCGCGCGGGCACGCTGCCGCCCCGTCTGAACACCCTGCTCGAGGCCGCCCGGCTCACCGGGCTGAGCCCCGAACGGCTGCGCGAGGACCCCGCCGCCAATGTGGCGGGCGGCGCGGCGCTGCTGGCGAAGGCCCAGCGGGAGCTGGGCGCGCCGGCGGGCGGCGACCCCGCCGACTGGTACGGGGCGGTGGCCCGCTTCTCCGGCGCGGACGACACCGCGACGGCGGCGGCGTACGCCAACGAAGTCTTCGCGGTGATCCGCGCGGGTGAGCGGCGCACCACGGACTCCGGTCAGCGGGTCGCCCTGGCCGCCCGGCCGGATGTGGTGCCGGACCGGTCGGTGGTGCGGCGGGCCGGACTGCGGACCGCCTCGTCCGCCGGTACGGAGTGCCCGGCGACGATCTCCTGCGAGTGGATCCCGGCGCCGTACGAGGAGTTCGGCGACGGCGACTACGGCAACCACGACCTGGCGGACCGGCCCGCCTCACAGCGCATCCGGTACATCGTGGTGCACGACACCGAGGGCGCCTGGGAGGGCGTCCTCGACATGATCCAGGACCCCACCTATGTGTCGTGGAACTACAGTCTGCGCTCCACCGACGGGCATGTCGCCCAGCACGTCAAGGCGAAGGACGTGGCCTGGCACGCCGGGAACTGGTACGTCAACGCCGGCTCGATCGGCCTGGAGCACGAGGGCTTCCTGACGAAGCCGGACGCCTGGTACACCGAGGCGATGTACCGGTCGTCGGCCCGTCTGGTGAAGTACCTGGCCGAGAAGTACGACATCCCGCTGGACCGGCACCACATCCTCGGGCACGACACGGTGCCCGGTCCGACCACCTCGGCCGTGCGCGGCATGCACACCGACCCCGGCCCGTACTGGGACTGGCGGCACTACTTCGAGCTGCTGGGCGAGCCGCTGAAGGCCACCGGCGGGAAGAACGCGCCCGTGGTGACGATCCGCCCGGACTACGCCAAGCACCAGCCGGTGTTCACCGGCTGTGAGGGCTCGGCCGAGCCGTGCCCGGCGCACGGCTCCAGCGCGGTGCGGCTGTACTCCGACCACGACGAGAAGTCCCCGCTGATCAGGGACATCGGTCTGGGCTCGGCCCCGACGACCGGGGTGAACGACCTGTCGTCACGGGTCTCCACCGGCCAGCAGTTCGCGGTGGCGGACCGCTGGGGCGACTGGACCGCCATCTGGTACCTGGGCCAGAAGGCCTGGTTCCGCAACCCGCAGAAGCAGCCCACGGCGGTGCCCTCGGCCGGCCGGACCGTGACCCCGCGCAAGGGCCTGGACTCGGTGCCGGTGTACGGCCGCGCCTACCCGGAGGCCTCCGCCTACCCGGAGGGCGTGCCCGCCCAGGCGGTCTCCCCGCTGCCGTACACCCTGCCCAAGGGGCAGAAGTACGTGGTCGGCGGCGAGATGCGCGGCGAGTACTACTACGCGGTCACCTTCGACCCTCAGTCGCACCGGGTGATCACGGGCAAGGACCGCTACTACCAGATCCAGTTCGGCCACCGGATCGCTTTCGTCCGGGCGGCCGACGTCACGCTCAGCCCTGCTGGAAAAGCTCCGCGGGCAGGGGCTTGAGCAGCGCGTACAGGTCGTCGGTGATGGGCCGGTCCCAGGCGGCGATGGTCACCAGCACATTGTCGCTGCGGTCGAACTGCACGCAGGAGATCCGGTCCTCCGACAGCTTGACGCGCCGCACGATCAGCAGGTTGTCGCCCTGCATGACGGGCACGTCCTCGGTGCCGACGACGGTCACTTCCTCGTCGTTCTCCAGCGCCAGCAGCAGCTGGGCGACCTCGAAGGGCACCTCGCCCTCGGCGACGTCGCGGGCCGGGGACCCCTCGGGCAGATTGCCGATGATCATGGCGGGTCCGCGGCCGCCGAAGAGGTCGTAGCGCAGGAAGACACCCTGGCAGCTGCCGTCGGGGGCGGGCAGCAGCCCGGCGCCCAGATTGCCGGGCCAGTCGCCCGGATCCATGGCCAGCACGTCGAAGTCGGGGCCGGCGGGGGTGGCACTGCGGCGGCGGAGGAACGACATGCCGCCATGGTACGTGCCCGCACCCGCGAACGGTCCGCCGGGCGGCGCCCGCCCGGGCTACGCGGGCCGCCGGTGCCGCTCGTGGTGGCGGGCCACGCGGGCCCGGTTGCCGCAGGACGGCTTGCACCACTCCTGCCGTGGGTGCTCCTTGAGGAAGTAGCGCACACAGCGGGGTGCGTGGCAGGCCCGCAGCCGCTCCCGGTCGGGGCTCGCGAGGAAGCCGATGGCGGCCTGCGCGAGCGCGGCCACCAGGTCGTCGCCGCCGGCCGCGGCCCGCCGGCGCAGGACCGGTGCGCCGCCGTCGGCCCACTCCAGTACGGGCACGGTGGGGCGCCGGGCGGCCGCCTCGTTCAGCCTCCGCAGGGCCTCGGGCACGGGCAGCAGCCGGGCGGCGTCCGCGGGGCTTGGCTCTCCGGGGCGTACGGCGCGGGCGAAGAGGGCGCGGATGGCCGCCCGCAGGCGCAGGACGGCGGCGAGGGTGTCCTCGTCCGCCGGCTGTGCGGCGGCGTCGGGCAGGTCGTCGGCGTGGGCGCGCACCCAGGCGGTGAGACCGGCGGGCTCGGTGAGATCGTCGGCGACCCCGCCGTGACCGTCGTGCCGGACGGTGAGGGCGAGGTCCAGGGCAAGCCGGGTGTCCCGGCCGTTCGCGTCCCGCATGTCCGCCGATGATAGAGGCCGGCGGAGCCGTTGCCGCCTTCTCGTCCAGCGCGAGGAGGCGGTGAGGCCATGGCCGCCGCCCCGCTCGGCGCGAGACTCCGGTACAACCGTCACCGCCCTGCCCGGCCCGAAAGCCCGATGCAACCCTCACCGCCCCTCGCCCAAGGCGAGACCCCGGCACAACCGTCACCACCTCCCCGCCCGACGCGAAAGCCCGGCGCAGCCATCGCCGCCTCCCCGCCCAGCCCGAAAGCCCGGCGCAGCCATCGCCGCCTCCCCGCCCAGCCCGAAAGCCCGATGCAACCCTCACCGCCCCTCGCCCAAGGCGAGACCCCGGCACAACCGTCACCGCCTCGGCCCGAAAGCCCGGCGCAGCCATCGCCGCCTCCCCGCCCAGCCCC